>DYEP01000155.1 GCA_020725675.1 Symbiobacterium sp.
ACCGCCCCAAAGATGCCCTCCAGATGAAGCCATGATGCGCAACAGTGGCTCATACGCGGTGGAAGAAGGCTGCCACGGCATGATGCAAACGTGACTCACTTTCCCCATTACCTCAACAGGCTCCCCGTGACTTTGAAGCAGTTCCGCGATGGCCTTGTAAGTGAATTCGACCGGTACCTCCACTTCATCCTGCGGAAACTCACCATGAACAGGCACTCCGGGAAAACCATCGAGCGCACCAAGCCACAGGATCTCCTGGGAGACCTTCTCTTTCTTGAAACCGTATTCCCACGCTGTATCCTTAAGACTAGCCACCGCCTCCCAAACGGCCTTCCAGTCCTCGACAGTGCGTCTTATGGCCTCGCCAGCGGCCATGGTCCCTCGCAAGAGCTCGGCGTTGGATGTTTCAAGCTTTCCTACAGTCGCTGCTATGGCCTCGCACCTTTGCCCCACACACATAAGCAACTGCTCTCCGGAACGGTGCGCGTCTGACATCACCCTGTCCAACAGCTCAGTGGCGACCGGATCCTGGCGTCTGATATCTCCTGCCACTTCTTCAAGCAGTGATGGTTCTCCCGCACCCATAAGAATGTACTCAAGTACCCGCTCGCCGAACGCCGGATCCGACAAGCCCACGATACGGGCACACCGCCAGGCAGTGTCGAACAACGCTACGGCGAGAGCCGCTTCCCCAAGCGTTCGGGCCAAGTCTCTGTTGTCCCCGATTGCAGCAAGTGCCTCGCGGTACGCGGCGTCGCGTTCTTCCGGGCTTGCGCAAACAGCTCGTGCAACACAAGCAGTGGCGTTGCCCGGCGCCCTTGCCAGGAGCACGCTTGCTAGCAGTCTTGCCGCACGGCATTCGCCTCTTCTTAAGAACTCGCTTACTCTTCCTTCTATATGTCCCGTGTCGATATGTTGCAGTATCAAGGTTGCGCCCGGACTTTCCAACGCCTCGGGCTGCCGCGCAAGCGCCTCAACCGCACGCGCCCCCAGTTGGGACAGCCCGCGGCCGATTTTGTCGGCATTCTTTTCGTCCTGGAGAGACTCAAGCACCACCTTCAGCCCGCTCCTGCCTCTGGAAAGCGTCTCAAGCAGAAGCGAGGCCAACTGCTCCCCTTTCATCCTCTTCAAGTCCGTCGCGACTTCACTAAGCTTTTTCCGGCTCATGGCGCCGGGCGGTTAGAACGACTCAAACCGCACAGACCTCCTTTGGTTGAACAATAGATAAGTTAAAGCCTCGAATACAAAATCCGGTCACCGTGGTATGCTTGTCAACCACGTTGCAGAAGGGAAGACAATTTATCCCTGACAAACGACACATGCACAAGCAGTTCGGGCGACATCTCCCATGGCGGCCTTCCTGTCATGTCAGCATCTTTCAACCTGTCATCAACTGGAATGGTGCCGATCAACGGCAGTTCGCCCAGCTCGTCTTGAATCAGGGGGATATCTTCAGGGCGTACCTTGTTGGCCACTACAAACACTTGGTTTATACCCAAGTCCTTAGCCATTTTTGCAATAACATGTGCAGTATGGATGCTTCTTTTGCCCGGTTCAACCACCACGATCATGGCATCCACACCTCTTGCAGTGCCGCGTCCGAGATGCTCAAGCCCTGCCTCCATGTCAAGTATGGCTACTTCTTCGCGTGCAATGACCAGATTCCTCATGAGGGCCTTTAGGAACGTGCTCTCCGGGCACGCACACCCTGCATTGGCCGCATCCACACCGCCCATGACGATAAGCCTTATGTTTCCCAGCGCAAGCCAGCAACGCTCAGGAATGTCGTCGACCCTGGGGTTTAGACTGAACCATCCTCCCATGCTCCCGGGTCTTGCCCCGGTCCTCTCAGCGATGATCTCCTCCATCTTGGATATGCTCTTTAGATCTCTCAATCTTTCAGCAGGCACGCCAAGCGCCATACCGAGGTTGGCGTCTGGATCAGCATCTACTGCCAGTACTGTATGCCCCTCTGCCGCATAAAGATGCGCAAGTGCCGCAGCAAGGGTAGTCTTGCCCACTCCGCCTTTGCCCGAAACGGCAATTTTCATGAGTCACTCCTCCTGGTAAAGAGCGCCCGCAACCTTTCAACGAGACGCACAATCTCGGTCCACAGCGTCTTTCTCGGTATATCAGCTGAAGATACCAATACTGCTCGCCCCAGCAGCTCGTCGTCCAAGTATGCCTCCACCCACCCGCATGGCTGACCTGCCCTCACTGGGGCTCTGACCTCATCCATCTCACACTCTCTGTATTCGATGCGAGCCACATCCTGTTGCCTGACCACCAGGTTCAGATCTGATTCCGCAACCAGTGTGACCCGCGGGCTCACGCCGCCTTTCACCGGGATGGTCTTAACCATCTGACCGGCCGTCACCGCGCGTACTGTTCTGTAGTGATCGAAACCCCAGTCCAACAACGTGGCCGTATCTTCCCACCTTGCGCTGCTGTGCATCACCACCGCGACGAGCGTCGTGCCGTCCCTCGTGGCTGCTGCAGCCAGACATTTTCCCGCCGCTGACGTGGTTCCGGTCTTGCCGCCTTCTGAACCCATGTATGTCCAGAGCAATTTGTTCGTATTCCTAAGACGAGGCCCCTCCCCTGACTCCACGTCTTCAATTCTCACTGTCTTCGTTGCCATGATGCGGGCGAGCAACGGGTGGTCCAGCGCATGAATGAGAAACACAGCCACGTCGTGAGCAGAAGTGTAATGTCCCTGGGCAGTAAGCCCGTGGGGGTTTAAAAACCGCGAATTTAGGGCCCCGTATGAACGCGCTTTTTCCGTCATGAGCGCAGCAAATTCCGCAACTGAGCCACCGATGTGTTCGGCTATGGCTAAAGCGGCGTCATTCCCTGAAGACACCAACAATCCGTACAAGAGGTCCTCCATCGTATACCGATGAAGCGGTTTCAGATGGGCGGAAGACCCTTCTACTCTCGCGGCCTTCGGACTCACAACAACAATGTCGTCTGGCAACGAGCAGTCCACGGCTACCAAAGCGGTGACCAGTTTGGTCAAGCTCGCAGGATGCCGAGGCTGATGGGCATTCTTTCCATAAAGCAGCGTGCCTGTTGACCACTCCATCAACACTGCGGCATCCGCGCTTAGCCGCGGAGCAGCCGAGGCAAAGGCCACGCCGGAAGCGAAAAGCAGTATCGCGACGGCTAACAAGCAGTCTCTTGGTCTCATCGTTTCGCCCCCCCTTCACCTAACAGCCTATGGGGGGGCCGCCGCCTATATGAGTCGGCTATTCCTGGATTGACCTGAAAATCAGGTTCTTCACGGGTCCAACTACTCCGCCTGCACCCAGCACCCGATCGTTTAGAGTGAGCGCAAGCGCCCATGGACGGCCTGCTCGGATCACCAATTCCTTTTCCACCTCGAAGACCCGTTCGTCTCCTGGCTCCAGTGTGGTTTCAAGCAAGAGCTTTCCATCTCCGGTCACGTACACCCAGCAGCGGTCAGTGGCCTTCACCTGTACGTTAAGAGGTGACTCCGCCAGCGTGAACACTGTAGTAAACTCATCTGGATCCTGTCGTTGCACATCAGGCCTTTCTGGCGTCCCTTGCACCTCATTGTCTGTATCTTGAGTGCTACCCGGGTCTTCTTGATGCTCCACGACGGCCGGTACGTCTCCCGCAGGCTCAGGCGGACGCTGCGCTGGTGTCCTGCTTCTTATGAACCAGGCGGCGAATACGAGGAAGATCAAAGGTAGGATCACCCATGTCCAGCCCGGCGCAGAGCTCCTCCGGGGAACCGGGTACGGGGCCGTCTCCTCCGGCAGAGGGGACTGCTCACCCTTACGCTTCTTGTACTCCTCCACAAGTGCAAGTCCATCAAGCCCGAGATAGTTCCCGTAGCTTCTGAGAAACCCCTTGTAGTACACCTCTCCTGGTATGGCGTCCACGTCGCCTTCCTCAAGCGCCTTAAGATAACGGCTGCGGATCTTGGTGTCGGCCTGTGCCTGCTCCAGACTGATCCCCCGGGCATGGCGAGCTGCCATCAGTTTCTCACCGATCTCCTTCACCTTGATCCCCCCTCTGCTTTCTCAGCCTGCACCAACTCTCTCACAGAAAGAATCCACCAGACACAAAAAGAATAACTGCCAGGTAGGCTGGGTGGAATGGAACGCGCCTGCTCATTTCCATTCTATCACACAATCACCTATGGATAGATCCGGTTCAGTAGTCTAGGGTAGGGGATCACTTCCCTTACGTGCTGTGTACCGCAGATCCAGGCGACAGTTCTTTCAATACCGAGGCCAAACCCCGAATGAGGTACCGAACCATAGCGCCTTAAGTCTACATACCACCTGTACGGGTCTTCAGGAAGGGCGTGTTCATTCATACGCTGCTCGAGCACCACCCGGTCATGGATGCGCTGGCCGCCACCAATGATCTCACCGTAGCCCTCACTCGCCAAAAGGTCTGCTGATAGCACCAGTTCAGGTCGGTCGGGGTCTGGCTGCATGTAGAAAGCCTTGCACTGCGCGGGGTAATGGTGAACAAATACTGGCTTATCGAACGCCTGGGAGATCACGGTTTCGTCGGGCGCTCCGAAATCCTCTCCCCAGGTAAAATCCATCCCCTTGCTTCTTAAGAGCTCCACTGCCTCATCGTAGGATATTCGGGGGAAGGGCGGTACTACCCTCCGTAGCGCCTCTGTGTCTCTCTCCAAGGTCTCAAGATCCCGGGCGTTCCTCTCCAGCACACTGCACACGATGTATGTGATCATCTCCTCTTGCAGCTGCATACATTCCTCGAGGTTGCAAAAGGCAATTTCGGGCTCCACCATCCAGAATTCGACCAGATGTCTCCGGGTCTTGGATTTCTCCGCCCTGAATGTAGGTCCGAAGCAATACACTTTCCCGAAGGCCATGGCGTTAGCCTCGTTATATAGCTGGCCGCTCTGGGACAGGTACGCCTTTTCGCCGAAATAGTCGGTTTCAAAAAGCGTAGTCGTGCCCTCACAAGCAGCAGGAGTGAGTATGGGCGCGTCCACAAGCAAAAACCCGCGGTCATCGAGGAAGTCGCGGCACGCCTTCACCACCGTGTGACGTATCCGCATGATTGATGCCTGTCTTGGTGTTCGAAGCCACAGGTGCCTGTTGTCCATGAGGAACTCCACGCCGTGCTCCTTGAGTTTGATGGGATAGTCCTCCGCCAGCTGCACCACATGTAAGTCGTGTACGTGCATTTCGTATCCCCCAGGCGCCCTCTTGTCTTCGCGTACAACCCCTGACACCCGTACGGACGATTCCTGCGTAAGCTCGGAGGCCGCTAGAAACACTTCGTCGCTTACGTCGTTCTTGGAAATGATGCACTGCAAGAGGCCCGTCCCATCCCTCAAGATGACGAAATGAAGTTTCCCGCTTGATCGTGTGTTATATACCCACCCATGTACCGTGACCACCTCGCCCACATGTTTCCCAATAGCCGCGATTCTGCATTCCGTCGTCAAATTGGGCACCCCCTCACTCTTTCCCTTGATGTAGAGTTACCAGTAATTGTAGGATTCTTTCAAGTTCTGCCATAGATTCACCGTATCCCGCCCAGTCGCCCTCCTTGATCCTCTCGCGCGCCTTCTGGAACACTCCGGCTGCCTGATTCACCAGCGCCTGTATGTCAGTGGCATCAGAGGGTTTCGCAGTATCGCCCACTGCCTTTCTGAGCGCTTCTCTCAACGTGGGCGCCATCACCACCCTATCCTCAAATGCGACGATCACTCGCTTTAGCTCAGGCAAGCTGTTCTCGGATGACTGAAGGAATAGCGGCTCTATATAGAGAATGCTCCTGCCTGCCGGGATGACTAGCAGGTTCCCCCTGATCACCCGCGACCCTCCCTGTCCCCACAACGTGAGACTCCCGCTGATCTCCGGGTCTTGGTCGATCCTTGACTCAATCTGCATAGGACCGAACACGTTCGTATCCTTCGGGAACCTATATACCAGCATTTCGCCGTAGCTTGGCGGGTCGGACCGGGCAGCCAACCACGCCCTCATATTTGGCGTGGCCAACGTCGTGAAGGGCAACATGAGCACGAACTCCTCTGCTGAATGTCCTGGAAGCCGTAGCATCACGTAATATGGTTCCATCTCTTGTGCAGCGCCGTAATAAAGTTCCTGGGGAACTGCCCAAACGTCCTCTTTGTTATAAAAGACCGAGGCATCCTTCATGTGGTACGTCACGTACATCCTCGCCTGGGTCATAAATAAATCCACTGGATATCGAAAGTGCGCCTCGAGCGCCGGCGGAACGTCTCTTGAGCTCTTTAGGATCCCCGGAAAAGCAGATGCATAGGCCCGCATCACCGGGTCGGAAGGATCGGTAACGTACATCACCACACTGCCGTCGTACGCATCCACAACAGCCTTCACAGAGTTCCTTATGTAATTGAACCCCGCAGGCGATGGTTGTGCATAGGGAAAATGACTACTTGTGGTGTAGCCGTCAATAACGTACACAAGGCGACCGTCCAACAGCACAACGTAAGGGTCGTTGTCAAACGTGATAAAGGGCATGGCTGCCTCAGCCATCTCTCTTACGTTGCGCCGGAACATGATGCGGGAGTCAGGGGTAATGGCGGGAGAGATCAGGATCTTATACGTACCAAAACGCATGGCCAGCGCCGATCTACGCAATATAGAACCCACAGGTACTCCGCCCTTACCCTGGTAGACCGTGAGCGCGTTCGTTTCACCGAACGGGTAGTCAAACTCTTTCTCACGGGTCATTACGATCACGTAATTATCTGTTAGTTCACCGTAATAGATCTCCGGACGCGTTACCTGGAGCACACCTGTGCCCACAGGGGGAACGTCCTTTACCAGGAACTGTGGAAGCCCCTCAACGGTCGCTCCGGAGCCTTTCGCCACCACCACGCCGTAGCCATGCGTGTACTTGAGCGCGAGGTTCACCCACGTTCTGGCAGACTCATCAAGCCGCCGGGTGTCCAGTTCCCTCGCGGACAGGAACACCAGGGTCTTTTCCCCGTCTATCTCGTACCTGTCCACATCCGTATCCGCAAACTTGTAGTACGGCCTGATGCGCTGCAGCTGGTTGAATGTATCCTGCAGCACGCGCCAGTCCCAAAGTCTCACCTTTTCAAGCGAAGATATGTCCGGCTGATGGCCCTGTTCCGGCCTGAATTCATACTCCCTGATGCGATCGAGCGCATAAGCGCTTCGCGTAAAGTCGATGTGGTATTGAATGTATGGAATCTCAACCCTTGCTTCATCAGGCGCTACATAAAGCCTCTGAACCAGTTCCGGGTAGAGCAGCCTGGCCAGAACAGCAAGCGACAAGAATAAAGCTGCGGGACGATAAAACTTCTTTACACCCGAGAACCTGGGCGATAAAAGTAGCAGCACACCAAATAGCGCAACGGCCAGGGACAAAAGGCGGAGCGTAGGCAGTACCGCGCGTGCGTCCGCATAAGTCGCTCCGAAGACTACTCCTCCCGGTGAGTACAGCACCCGGTATCCGGCCAAGAACAGGTTGACCGCGAGCAACATAAGGAAGGAACCGGCAAGTCCGGATAAGTGTGAGACAGCAACGGGTTCCATCCACACGCTGCGGCCCGGCAAAATGGCTCCGGTGAGTACGTAAACGAACATCGCCCCAAGGCTGGCAAGAAGTATAATGGACAGCAACACTGAAGATACGCTCTGTAAAAAAGGCAGCCTGAACATGAAGAAAGAGAGGTCAAGACCAAATAGCGGGTCTTTGACTCCCCACGGCCCCCCGTACACAAACAACAAGAACTCATTGACCCGTGCCGAAATGGTCCCGCCGACACCCACTCCCAGTATTACAGCGGCAATTGAAGCGGTTAAATCAAACCTGCCTGGGAGATTCAGCCTCTCTATAAAGCTTCCCGCCCGGTACATGCGGAAGTGCTTCCGGGCGCGCAGCGCACGGCGGGTGTGATGGGTTATGGTAGTCACCGTTACCGCGATCGTGCCGGAGAACAACAAGCCCCTGTACAACAACACCCGTGTGAACACCGCCTCGTAACCGATGCTCTCATACCACAGGTAATCCACATATGGACCCACCGCAAAAAGCGCAATCAACACCGCTGCTGCGGTTATGATCAGCGCCAGTCTGACATTACGTCCGCTCGCTCTCAGCAGCCGCCCCTCCTCTCTCTTTTAGTTTCTTCCAGAGCGTGGTGCGGCTGATCCCGAGCGCCCGGGCTGCCTTGGACTTGTTACCTCCTGCTCTTTGCAGCGCTTCCTGCAACAGTTGCTGCTGCATGTCTTCGAGAGTTCGCCCCTCTACCGTCACGGAGGCAACCGGTACCGTCTCATCAAGCAGCGAGAGCACGAATCCATCCAACTCGTGCTTCTCTATGGCTTCAGAAGAAAAGAGCCAGTCAACAAGCCGCGCTGACACCCTGCGCAATTCATCCGCGTTCCCTGGCCATGGATAATCTATCAGACGCTCCCTGACAGACGCAGAGAACAGCTCTTCTACGTTAACAATCCGACCAAGCGCTTCACTGATAAACTCACGAAGCAGCGGAATGATATCTGAGCGCCTCTCCCGGAGCGCCGGAACGTGTACCACATGTCGCGACACCCTCCGCCAGAACTCCTGCTGGATGTGGCCGCCCCGTTGTTTCACCATTTGCGATACTGTCAGACAAACGCGTGTACGCCCTTCCAAGATGGCTGAGAACGCCTTCTCGCAGGCTACGACCGGCATCTCATCGGCGTTTTCCAGCACCACGAGGCCTCCCGTGACTGCATCCAAAGCATCAGCCAGTACCTGCCCATCGACCAAGTCGCAGCGAAGCCTCGTAATTGACGTCTTTCCCTGTCCAAGTAACGTACAAGCAAGGTACGAGCGGCCGGATCCAGGTTCTCCTGCGAGTACCACCGGCTCAGAGTGGCCGGCGTGCCGCGACAGTGCGGTGACCGCCTGCGCCATCGCTGGAGAATTTGCCACAAGTCCGGGGAAAGCCGGCACGTTGCTGGGGTAAAGCAGCGTCTTTAGGATCTGGTCTGCTTTGTTCACGCGTGCCTTCTGCATCTCAAACGCGCGGGCGACTTCTGAAGCGGTTTTTAACGCCTTAAGGAAAGAAGCCTCACCAGTCTGGATCGACTCGAATAAGAACCCAGCGTTCTTCGCAGGCCATTCCAGGTGAGGCCCGCTCACGATGACCTGCGCCCCTTGTGTTCGCGCCTCGCTCAACGCTTCATGCACCCCTGTCCGCGAACGGACTGCCGTCACCACAATGAGCTCTTCAAAGAGGTCCAAATAGGCGCCCGCGCTCTCTGAGCTACCGAAATGGATCAGCGCCGGGCGCCCGCGCAACCGGGCACGCGCGATGGCACGGGCCACTTCAAGCTCCGAAGGCTCGTAAGCCAGCACGGGCACTGGCGCCTTCTCGGCTATGAGAGGCGCCACAGAGGGGCGACAAAGTACCGCACTCACACCTAGTGCAACAAGGCTTTTCAGCGCAACCAGAGAGTTTTCAGGGCCGGCCTGTACGATCTCTCCTTCAAGGCCAAGCTGCTTCAACGCCCTCGCGGCTTGTTCTGCAGCGACTGCTCCCGGGACGATGATCCCAACCCTGCTCACTCTTTCACCTGCCTTCACCTGTCTCTCAAGTCGTAACGCCGTTTGAGAATACGACCCTATCCAGCGCTTCAAGTACTCCCTTCCAGTACGAACCAGCAGTCACCAGATCCGCAGAGGCCCATATCTCCCTGGGCGCATTGGCCACTAGCACACCCATACCAGCAGCCTGCAGCATCTCTATATCATTCTCGCCGTCGCCTACGGCGATGATCTGGTGTCGGGCTACCCCAAGATGGCCCGCCACCAGCAATACGCCACGCGCCTTTGACACTCCTTGCGGCAGGAAATCAAGAAAGTGGGGCATGGAAGAAGAAACTGCCACACCATAAAGCCCAAGAGAGCAAAACTTCTCCCTCAGTCCCTTTACTTCATCCGGTTCTGCCCTCAGCACGATCATGGACGGCGCCTCTGAAAGCACAGACGGAAGCGAGCGTTCTACTGAGATGGCACACCCCAGTCCGCGTGAATATCTGCCTGAATCCGGGTGGTCCCTGTCTGCAAGTATGGCATTATCGAGGTATACGTACGCAACCTTTCCCAGGTCTCTGATGCGATAAAGTATGTCTCTTGCCGTCGGCAGCGAGATCTTGCGGTCTTCCAGTATGATTGACCTATTTGCGCTCATCACCGACGCGCCGCTGGCGGCTATCAGCGGGATGTCAATGCCAAGTGTCTCAGCTACCCCCCTCGTAGCGGCAAAACAGCGCCCTGTGGCCAAAGTGGCATATATACCCTGAGCGCGTAGTCGACGAACCGAGGCTATCACATCGGGCTGGAGCGGGCATCCTGGCTCAAGCAGCGTACCGTCAAGATCGAAAACCGCCAGCCGAAATCTGTTCACGGCCTTTAAAACTCCACTCCCTTCTTGGCAGGGATCCCAGCCCGGTACGGGTGCTTTATCTCCTTCACCTCGGTGACCATGTCTGCCATATCTATAAGCGCTCCTGAAGCGTTTCTGCCCGTCACTACTACGTCTGTCTTCTCGTGTCGCGACGCCAGTACAGACAGTACCTCATCCCAGCTCAAAAGACCGAAATCCGCTGCTACATTCAATTCATCAAGAATCACAAGGTCCCACTCACCTGAAGACAGGACCTCTCTGGCCCTCTCAAAGCCCTGCCTCGCCAGAGCCAAATCATCCGGATGCGGGCGCTGTTTGTTTACAAATACGTCACGCCCGTACTTCTCTATCCTGAAATCAGGCAGAAACGTTTCGGCTGCAATAGTCTCGCCATACACATTACCCGGTCCTTTCATGAACTGTATCATGATCACCTTTCGCTTGTGTCCAAGGCTTCGCAACGCCATCCCCAACGCGGCGGTGGTCTTGCCCTTTCCACCACCAGTGTATACCATCAGCAAACCTCTCACCAAATAGCACCTCCAGACTATGGACATGCAGACCAAACTACCGTCACCTTTCGACGATATAAACTGCAACTCCTCCTATCAAACCTGCTTTCGCCCGCATAGAATAAACTACCCCAAGCAACTCGAGGTGATGAACTTGCCCTATGTACCAAGATACTTGATCCAGTATGAAAGCCAGGTGCTGATCAGGATCGATGTAGGGATCCGACAGCTCACCTTTGTCACGCACGGAAGACTCGAAGAAAAGTTCCCCGTTGCAGTAGGCAAACTCTCCACTCCCACTCCGACTGGACACTTCAATGTCATAACGAAAGTGGTAAATCCAAGCTGGCGGGTTCTGGGTACAAGATGGATGGGTCTTAATATCCCGGGGGGCAATTACGGCATCCATGGCACCAACGCCCCGTGGTCCATCGGTCGTTACATCTCAAACGGCTGCATACGGATGCATAACAAAGACATCGAATACATTTTCCCGAAAGTGCCCCTGGGTACACCTGTCATCATCGTGGGCGTGTACCCAGGCAGCAGCCAGTGGGGTACGCTGCGCAGAGGGTCGCGCGGCCCGGAGGTGGTCGCGCTTCAGCAGAAACTCCGGCAGCTTGGCTACTACACGGGCAACATTGACGGCATCTTCGGTCCCCTGACAGAGTCAGCAGTGCTCAGGTTCCAGCGAGACCATGGTATTCACCCCACAGGCGTTGTGGACCTGCAGACTAGGTCCGCCCTGGGGTTTTAGAGTGCATTCCGCGTCATGCGTCCGGTGCTCTGTTTTGGGAAAACAGCCGGTCGTATTCGGCCAGGGTGAGGTACACCTCGCGAGGCTTGGAACCCTCATAGCCTCCGATGAACCCGCGCTCTTCCATGGCATCTATGAGCCTGGCTGCGCGTGCATATCCTACCTTCAGTTTGCGCTGGATGAGCGATACAGATGCCTGCCTGTGCTCGACTACGATCCGCAGCGCTCTGGCGAACAGCTCGTCGTCGGGTCGTTCCATTTCCGCATCCTGTTCCTCAAGCCTCAGTATGGCATCATTATACTGGGGCTTTGCCTGCCTGCAAGCGAACTTGACCACTTCGTCTATTTCGCGTTCAGAGACGTACGCCCCCTGTGCCCGGAAAGGCTTTGCAGACCATACCGGTGAAAACAACATATCTCCCTGGCCCAGCAGCTTCTCCGCCCCGGCACAGTCCAGGATTGTTCTTGAATCTACCTGTGAAGAAACGGCAAACGCGAGCCGGGACGGGATGTTCGCCTTTATGGTCCCCGTGATCACATCAGTGGACGGTCGCTGAGTAGCCACAATGAGGTGGATGCCCGCAGCCCTCGCCATCTGCGCCAACCTGAATATGCAATCTTCCACGTCGGCCGGGGCCACCATCATAAGATCCGCCAGCTCGTCGATGACCACAACGATGTAGGGAAGCGGCGTTGCTTCCTCTCCTCTGTCCGCCCGTTCTGCCAGATACCTGTTGTACCCCTTCATGTCCTTCACGCCTGCATCGGCAAACAGCTCGTATCTCTTCATCATCTCGTTAACAACCCACTTAAGACATGCGGCGGCCTTCTTAGGATCGGTCACCACAGGCGCAAGCAGGTGAGGGATTCCATTATATGTGCTTAGCTCTACTACCTTCGGGTCAATCAGGATGAACTTCACTTCATCCGGACGTGCCCGAAACAAAATACTTAAGATCATTGCGTTAATGCACACGCTTTTCCCTGAGCCTGTTGCGCCGGCTACAAGCAGGTGAACCATCTTTTCAAGGGAAGCCACAATGGGTTTTCCCGTGATATCCTTTCCGAGAGCCAGCGTGAGCAACGACGCTGACTCACAAAACTCCGCTGTCTCCAGTACATCTCGTAGATGAACCAGCGAGGTCTCTGAATTGGGCACCTCGATCCCCACGGCGGACTTGCCGGGTATGGGCGCCTCCACCCTCACCTGAGGAGCAGCAAGCGACAGGGCAATGTCGTCCGCCAGCCGCACGATCTGGCTGACCTTGACTCCAGGACCTGGGTGCAGCTCAAACCGTGTCACCGAAGGGCCTCTGCTCATGTTGCCCACTGTTACGCGCACGCCGAAGCTCTCAAGGGTATCTTGAAGAATCTGCGCCTTCTCGGTTAGGTCTCTGTCTTGGCGCAGCTTGGCCGGTTTGGCCGTTTTCTCAAGTAGAGAAAAAGGCGGCAGCTGATACAGGATGCTGTCTCCCAGTGTCACTTGTTCTACGGGCGGTTCCCAGCTGGTCTTATCGGGCTCTCGAGGCTCGGATAGGCGTAGTTGCTTCCGCTCGGACACGGACGCGGAATTCTCTACTTCGCGTACCACGGGTTCACCTGGCTGCCGTGGCGTCTCCGCGGCTCTCGCTTTCACCTTTTCCTGCCGCCAAAGCAGGGACTTCACCAAATCCACCAGGCTACGGCGGGTGATGATCATGAGCCCGACCAGCGACGAAGTAAACAGAACCGCGTATCGCCCCGCCGTACCGAACGTACGTACTAGTACAACGTGCAAAATGCCTCCGACGAGTCCTCCGCCCAGCCCAGACATGCCAGCTGTATACCACGAAGATGCATCTATATTGTGGTGCGCAAGCGCCGCAAACGACAGAAGCAGCATCAAAAACCCAAGGTGCGAAATGCCAACGTGAGGCTTGCTCCTGTGCACCAGCAGCAAAAACGCCCATGCAGCCGTGGCAGCAATCAAGAACCAAGAGGCGTCACCGAGTCCCCGCCTCAGCGTACTCCTAATGATCGCCCCGGCTACTCCTCCGTTCTTTGAAACCATGCCCAGCACAGCAATAACGCACAACAAGACCAGCAAGATGCCCGTGAGCTCTTGCCGCACGCCCTCAGGCACCTGCTGCCACCAGGAGCTGCGCGCCTGCCGCGACTTCACCCGCCTCAGTGTCTTTGGAGAACCTGCCATATGATCACCAACACTCCCAGCATCCATGTGTAGTAGGCGAAGATGTATACCCTGCCGTGCGCTACCATGCGTAACAGTCCCCGGATAGCGAAGTAGCCAGAAAAAGCAGCTGCGAGCGCTCCGGCAATGAGCACCGAGAACGGGATGCCACCGTTATGCGCACCCAGCGACTCCAACACATCCACTAGGGCCGCTCCACTCACAGCCGGGATGGAAAGCAAAAAAGAGAATCGCGCTGCATCATCTCGCTTCATGCCTGCGAGTAAGCCAGCGCTAATGGTCATGCCCGAACGTGAAATACCCGGAGCCAGCGCCAGAGCCTGTGCACACCCGATGAGCAGAGCAAGAGGCGGGCTGATCCGCAAGATGTCCACACGCCCTGCAGTTTTGAGCCTCGTCACATACAACACTGTCCCCGTAACCAACAAGAACACGCCCACTGCTGTTACAGAGGCAAACAGCTCCTCTATCACATGCTTTGCAGTAATGCCCACAATGGCCGCAGGTACCGAGCCAATTGCCACCATGACCGCAAGCCGTGAGTCCGGATTGTGAAGCAGCACATTCAGTCGCGCACGTCTACTTGCAATCTCCCGTATATCCTCGAACACGGACCGCAGCATCGAATATACCTCTTCAGCAAACACCAACAACACTGCAGCAAGCGTGCCCACGTGAACCATGATCTCAAAGCTCAGACCCGGGGGATTGAAACCAAGCATCTTCTGGAAGATCACAAGATGCGCTGAACTTGAAATGGGCAAGAACTCGGTTAGTCCCTGCACGATACCGATAAAAACCGCCTTTGTTATACTCATGCCCGTTCGCTCCCCCTCATGCAAGCTATCCATCACCGGACTACACGCTGACATGTTCTTTCGCCGTGACCGCTTGGGTTTCCTCGTTGGCATAACCGGGGGGCTTGTCCACTCTTTTTTGCGTTACACTTTCCCGGGGTCCCTGATAACGTTTCCAGGCATTAAGTCCGATTGAAGAAATACGTTGGGGTCTGTCGAGAGTATCCGTTCGATTCGATAGCCGCCGCCGGGCAGCGGTCTCACCAAAAGCCGGACCCCGCAGAACTCTCGCTCCTCCAGCGTATCTTGAGGCTCCTGTGAAAGAACTACTTCAGGCGGCATGGGGGTATAAATTACCATTCAGCGCCCTCCCGTGAGCTGTTTCAATTTGCGCATGGCGTCTGACAGGCCCCCGATCTCGTCAATTAGCCCGGCTTCAACCGCATCCTTTCCCACGAGGATTGTCCCTATGTCCCTCGCCAGCTCCCCCGTTTTGAACATAAGGTCACGAAATTCCCTCTCACTGATCTTCGAGTGTGCCACTACAAACTTTACAACCCTATCCTGCATCTTATCCAGGTACTCATATGTCTGTGGAACGCCTATCACGAGCCCACTCAGCCTTATTGGATGGATCGTCATAGTGGCTGTGCTCGCAATGAATGAGTAAGTGGCGGCCACTGCGATGGGTACACCTATGCTATGCCCTCCACCTAGTACCAGAGAGACGCTGGGTTTTGACATTGTTGCGATCATCTCTGCGAGGCAGAGCCCCGCCTCCACATCGCCTCCCACGGTATTTAGGATGATAAGCGTACCCTTTATGTCCGGGTTTTGCTCGATCGCAACGAGTTGCGGTATCACGTGCTCATACTTGGTTGTCTTGTTCTGAGAAGGTAGGAAGATATGTCCCTCTATCTGCCCAATGATGGGTAGACAGTGAATACTCGAAGACGAATCAGGCAGGTTCGTGGTCCCCAGTTGCTCTACAGTATCAATCCTGGGCTTATTCTCTTCTCGGGGCTTGTCACGCTCTCGCCTGCGGCGAGGTGTGGACAATTCAGGCCCGTCCCCGGGTTCTTCGATAAGCGCTCTCAGCATTGTTGTTCCTCCAGGTATCTGTATATGGTTTAGTATTGCCATCTCGGTCTTCTCAATAACCGCAGATTCCCATAATGCTGAAAGCCCGCCCCTTCTTGCGCCCATTTCCATACTTACAGACCTACCCGGTATGTATGCAGTATCTTGATGACACCCGTCTACACCTCGACAATGACCGGTAGGATCATCGGTCGTCTCCCTGTGCGTTCAAACAGTATTTTCGAGAGACTATCTCTGAGCGTCGACTTTATATCGTTCCAATCGGCGCTAGCTGTACACTTCTCAAGGGCGGCCTCTGCCGCGGCCTGTGCCTCCTCCATCAGCAGCTCAGACTCCTTTACATAGACGAACCCGCGGCTGAACAGTTCGGGGCCTCCCACGATCATGCCCGTCTCCTTGTTAAGCGCAACAGCCGCTATCAATATGCCGTCCTGCGCCAGTGTCTTTCGGTCCCTGAGCACCACGTTGCCTACGTCGCCCACACCGTATCCGTCCACAAGCACCTGGCCTGATTGCACTCGGCCGGTGATCTTTCCCGAATCCTTCGTGAATGAAAACTCCGTACCGTTCTCGCCCACGAGCACTCTCTCCGGGTCCATACCCATTTCCCTGGCCAGACGTGCATGTTGTATCAAGTGCCTATATTCCCCATGAATGGGGATCAGAAACCTGGGTTTCACCAGGTTTAACATGAGTTTCAATTCTTCCTGAGATGCGTGGCCGGATACATGAACCTGCGACCCAGCTTCGTAAATAACGTTTGCACCTCTTCTAAACAGGTTGTTAATGGTCCTCGCGACCAGTTTCTCGTTCCCGGGAACCGGTGTGGCAGCAAGTATCACAGTATCGCCTGGCATCACTTCTACCTTCCGGTGATCACCTGCAGCGATGCGCGCCAGCGCGCTCAGAGGCTCGCCCTGGCTGCCCGTAGTCAGTATTACCACGTGCTGCGGGGCTAGCCTGAGTGCCTGCTCTATATCGACTATTGTATCTTCGGGGTCTTCCAGGTACCCAAGTCGCATGGAAACTTCCACAACGTTTTCCATGCTTCGCCCTACCACTGCCACCTTACGCCCGTAAGCGGCTGCAGCATTTATCACCTGCTGTATACGCGGTACGTTGCTGGCGAAGCTCGTCACAAGTATTCGCCCTCGAGTCGCTGCGAACAGCTCGCTCAGGGTCTTACCCACCACACGCTCACTCGGGGTGAAGCCCGGCCGCTCGGCGTTGGTGCTGTCGGAAAGCAATACGAGTACCCCTGCATCACCCAACTCGGCCAGTTTATGGTAATCGCTCACTTCGCCGTCAACGGGAGTCTGATCGAACTTGAAGTCACCCGTGTGGACAATAACACCGGCAGGGGTAGTGATGGCAAGGCCGAGGCAGTCAGCTGTGGAGTGATTCACCCGGAAGAATTCCACCTCGAACGTCCCGATGTTTATCCTGGACCTGGGTCGTACAGTGTGAAGCGCGGCGCTTTTGTCAAGGCCGAACTCGCGCAGCTTCTCAGTAGCCATCCCGAGCGTAAGTTTGCTTCCGTATATGGGAATATTCAAGTTTCTCAGCAGATATGGCAGCGCTCCTATGTGGTCCTCGTGACCGTGCGTGACAACGATCCCTCGCACAAGGTCTCTGTTCTCCAAAATGTACGTCATGTCCGGAATGACAATATCGATTCCTAGCATTTCCTCGTCTGGAAACGCAAGCCCCGCGTCAATCAGCAAAATTTCATCCCCGTACCTGACTACCATCATGTTCTTGCCGATTTCACCGAGGCCGCCAAGCGGGATGATCGTGAGCCTTGTGTGTTTTTTTCCCATGAACTCTTTCATATCTCTCCTTTATCACCAAATGTTACTACATTATTATAGACCAAATAACAGGCCCACTGCAAACGGTGACTGTCAAGTACATGTGGGTCTTCTACCGAATGGCCATCTCCGTTAGTTTGGTCACTCGTTTTTAGCTCAGTTCAATCGTTGGTTGACTCAGCCGGGTGAAGAATTTGCTCAAACCGGATGATTGTCCTAATCCCATTCTC
>DYEP01000020.1 GCA_020725675.1 Symbiobacterium sp.
CCTCCAACGACTCACCCCGCAGGAGCCGAAGGACAACCTCCTGCTTCCGCGATGCCGACCACCGCCTGACCTCTCCGTCCATCTCCCAACCTCCCTGGTCTCATTCTAACTGCTTGTCCAGGGAAATCGGGGGCGGTATATGGCAGAGTTGGAGCTGATCGTTGGAATAGACTTCAGTTGGACTGGGCTCGCTTACCTTGGGGTCCTACTTCGCCCGCCCGCCCCGCCTCCCGGCCTATGGTCGTATTCGTACCCCGGTATTGCACGGCATTACGAGAAGTGGTCCACGCTCTACGAAGAGTACTGGTGTACTGATGAGGAGATTAAGGGACAAGTAGTGAGGTACTACTCCGGAACTTACTGGGCATACACAACTAAGCACGCATGGAGCAGCGGCATAGAGTATGAGGTGTTGACGGACGAAGACCCAGGGTTCTAGGAGGCGTCATCCCATGCAGGTAACCTCTCGGGCGAGGTTGACACTAGTCGTAATCGTGGTGGTAATGCTCGTGGTAGGGGGAGGGGTCTACGCGTACCAGGCGTACCCCTACACGTGGCCCACCACGAGCGTGATGGCCGGAGAGGAGTATGAGGTTGTTCTTCACTCGGTGCGGCGGCTCACTGAAAGGGTCACCGCCTTCATCACCGTCCGATGGGTCGGTGATGGACCGTTACCCTACTTCGGCTATTCGGGTCAATCGGTTGAGCTTCAATCAGGCGAAGAATTGCCGTCGAGTTTGGCGGTTATCCGCTTCAACGACCACTGGCTGCGATTGCTCAACAGGAGTGCCATAAGGGTCATGTTCGAGGCGCCGGGCTTAAGCGGACCCGCGACAATCAAGTTGCGCTTTCACTTGCACGGCCAGTCCTTGGAGTGCGAGCTACCCATTGAAATTCCTGATTGATACTCCCGGGCGTGTACAGTTACCCTTCTCCCTTGACACTCTCCAGGCTGGCGTTGAAGTGAGCAGGCACAATCTGATGGCCCCATGCCGTGATATCAAGGGATTCCGGTCCTGCGTTAACCCCCATATGATATTTGAGCCCGACTGGCGTTGAACAGTAAACGGGCACAATCGGGGAGGCCAGGCCCGGAAGATCAAGGGATTCCGGGCTCGAAGTGCAGAGAAAACCCAAAA
>DYEP01000021.1 GCA_020725675.1 Symbiobacterium sp.
CTGCGCTTATTCTTGATGCCTATATGATAACATAAGCGTAGATGAAAGGCCATGAAAATCTTGGCCGCGCCTAACTCCCCAATGAATTGGGTAGAATGCGGCGCGGCGTATCTTCAAGACGCACAATAAAACCGCTGGTACCCCGCAAATAGCGACGGTGACACTCAATCCTGCACTCGACCGCACTATCCTGGTGGAGGCGTTCCGTCCTGCGGGTCTGAACCGGGCAGCCGGGGTTCGACTTGATGCCGGGGGGAAGGGCATCAACGTCTCCAAGGTCTCGGCGGTTCTCGGTTGTCCCTCTGTCGCCCTGGGATTTCTGGGCGGAGAAACCGGCCGCATACTGGAGCGCCTGATTTCAGGCTATGGCATCAGATGTGAATTCACCTGGACTGCTGGCGAGACCAGGACAAATCTGAAGATCATCGACGTGTCCCGAAAGAAGGAAACAGAGATTAACGAATCGGGGCTGGTTGTAGACCCCGGTCATATCGCCGAACTGAAAGAGAAAGTACGGGATTGGTCGCACAGGGTCCGGGTCATGGTGTTCGCCGGGAGCCTTCCTCAGGGCATGGACTCGTCTATCTACGCCGACCTAATACAGATGGCTAAGCAGGGAGGAGCGGCTGTGATTCTGGATGCAGAGGGAGATGCCCTGCGCCTGGGTATGAAAGCCCGCCCGCATCTGGTAAAACCCAATCTTAGCGAAGTAGAAGCCATTTTGTCGCGAAAACCACGAGGGTTGCGAGACGCAACCGAAATGGCTGTGCAGATTGTCTCCAGGGGGATCGAAACCGCAGTAATCTCACTGGGCCGGCGAGGCTGTGCCTTTGCAAGCCACGAGGTTATGGGTTGGGCTCATACCCCGAAGGTGGAAGTGGTGAGTACAGTGGGCGCGGGGGATGCAATGGTTGCAGGGCTGGCCGTATCCATGGTTGAAGGCAGGGCTCTTGATCAGGCTATCCGGCTGGCAGTAGGAGCCGCAGCAGCGTCGGTAGCTGAACCCGGTACCAGCCTACCGTCGCGAGAGAACATCCAGAGGCTGTCAGAGCGCGTTAAGGTATGGTGCGCTCGGCGTCCCGCCTGCGTGAGCGCCACGCAGGACTTGACTGGCGGGGAGAAGCGATGATCGAACTCATCAGTCCGGATACTATTTGCATGGATCTCGGGGCATCCACGAAAGAGGAAGCCATCCTGAAATTAGCCTGTATGCTTGATTCCGCAGGCAAACTGGGATCAAGACAGGACTACATTAAGGCCGTAATGGAGCGTGAATCTCTCTCCACTACCGGGATTGGCATGGGAATCGCCATCCCTCACGGCAAGTCCGACGCTGTCATAGAAACGGGTATTGCCTTCGGCAAATCGGCCTGCGGAATCGACTGGACCTCCCTGGATGGGCAACCTGTGCAGCTTGTCTTTCTCCTGGCGGTTCCCGAAGAGTCAGCCGGCACACAACATCTTCAGATCCTGGCCAGACTCGCACGGATGTTAATGGACGACACTTTCCGGAGTGACCTGATGTCCGCCACGACCCCGGCGGAGGTACTCGAGGTAATATCCAGATCAGAAAGAGACACCAAGCGATTCGAGTGAAAGGAGGGAAGCAAGGAGTGAAGATAGTGGCCGTCACAGCCTGTCCGGCCGGGATCGCACATACCTATATGGCCGCAGAATCCCTGGAACGGGAAGCCAGACGGCGCGGCTACCAGATTAAAGTTGAGACACAGGGCTCCATGGGGGTGGAAAACGCGATCAGTGCCAAAGAGGTCCAGGAGGCCGATGTGGTCATCTTTGCCGTGGATATGAACATAAGTGGAGCGGACCGCTTTTCAGGAAAGGACATCTACAGGGCCGGTGTCGCCGAAGCGATTCGCTCGCCGGGGAAGATCCTCGATGCGGCCATACAGCTAATCAAGAAGAAGGAGGCTCGTACAAATGCAGGGAAGGAGTCTTCGTAATCACCTGATGACTGGTGTGTCGTACATGATACCGTTCGTCACAGCGGGCGGTATCCTCATTGCCCTGTCCTTTGCAGTCGGCGGATACGAAGGGTTCAAGATCGAGGGGTCTATCGCCGACTACCTGATGCAGATTGGTGGTACCGCGTTCGGCCTGATGGTTCCCATCCTGGCCGGTTTCATCGCCTACTCCATGGCTGACCGTCCGGGTATAGCTCCTGGTATGATCGCGGGGATGCTCGCCACCAAGATCGGTGCCGGGTTCCTGGGCGGATTGATCGGTGGCCTGCTTGCCGGGTATGTTACTAACTGGGTGAAAGCGATCAAGGTGCCTCGGGGTCTGGCCGGATTGATGCCCGTGCTTATCATCCCGCTTCTCTCCACACTTGTCGTCGGTGGGTTGATGGTAGTAGTCATAGGACAGCCGATCAAAGCCCTCATGGACGCCCTGACCGGCTGGTTAAAGGGCCTTACAGGAATTAACGCCGCACTGCTTGGTATCATTTTAGGGCTTATGATGGCCTTCGACATGGGAGGTCCGGTTAACAAAGTGGCCTATACCTTCGGGCTGGCCATGATATCGGCGAACATCTTTGAGCCCCATGCAGCGATCATGGCAGCAGGGATGACACCTCCTCTCGGGCTGGCTCTGGCTACGGTACTGGCCCGCAAGAAGTACACTGAACGCGAACGTGAGGCAGGAAAGGCCGCAGCGGTTATGGGGATTTCGTTTATCACTGAAGGCGCGATCCCGTTTGCCGCCGCTGATCCTTTGCGCGTGATCCCCTCGATCATGACCGGCTCTGCAGTGGCTGGGGCACTTTCAATGCTCTTTGGAAATACCCTTCGCGCTCCTCATGGTGGAATTTTCGTAGTACCCCTCATCGGAAAGCCCTGGCTATACCTGGTAGCGTTGGCAGCTGGCACTGTTGTCACCGCGGTCATGGTCAACTTGTTAAAACCCGATCTGCCGGAAGATGCCCTCCGAAGCAGCGGCACCGAAGTCTGACAGGTGATGTAAAGGTTTTACGGGCGGGCAGAGGGCAAGAAGGAGCAATGAGACCTCTGGCGCTACTTCTTGGAAGTAGCCACTCCCGATCCAAAGGAGTGCTGGAGGTCTCACGCATTAAATGCGCTCTGTTGGCTCCAAGCCAGGATAGCAATCCTGCCGGGATAAGAATAGAAGGAGACATGGCTGACCACGCCGAGTGTTGAGAATACGGAGCAAAGCCAAACCAACCTTACGTCTTCCATAACCGCCAACGAATCTTTGACATACTCCGTCGAGCACTTGCAGAAGACAAGGTCCCAGTGCTAGACTTTTCCCAGATCAATACTACAAGGTGTTTCAAGTACACATACAAGGAGTGTTCTCATGCACATTCTGAAGGGAATTCCCGCATCCGGTGGAATCGCCATCGGGCCAGGCTTTGCATACCTGCCGGGAGACCGGGCTCCTGCACGTGTTCTCATAGAGGATACGAACACGGAACTTGAGCGCCTGCACACTGCTCTCCGGAAAGCTGAAGACGAACTGGAAGCCATTTGTGGCAGCGTACTCGAGCAGGCAGGTCCGAAGTCAGCCGAGATATTCCGCGCACACCTCTTGATGCTACACGATCCCGGCCTTCTGGACTTGGCCAAACACAAGATCCGAGCCGAACACCTGGATGCCGCTTCAGCCTTCTTCGAAGCTGCGGAAGTGTACGCCAGGATGCTCGAGGCTCTGCCCGACGAGTACCTGCGGGGTCGTGCCGCCGACGTGCGGGACATCGCCTACCGGGTGGTGCGCATTCTGCAGCACGGTGCCGTGCGAGAGATGGCGCTCCAAGGGCCCGCCATCATCATTGCGCATGACCTTACTCCATCCGATCTCATGCAGTTTGGTCGGGATCGCACCCTCGGCTTCTTTACAGCTCAGGGAGGAACCACCTCCCACACAGCCATACTGTCAAGAGCGCTCGGGATCCCTGCTGTCGTCGGTGCGCGAGAGATACCTGAGGCAATCTCAGATGACTCGTACTTCATCCTCGACGGTAACCGCGGGCTATTAATCGTGGACCCGGACGAGGATACGCTGTTGTCGTACAGACAGCAGAAAGAGGAACAGACGAAGCGGTCAGAAAGGGAGAGGCAGGCAGCGTCCAAGCCAGCAGTAACCAGGGACAACAGGCGAGTCAAAGTCGTGGCAAACATAGCAAACCTGGAGGATGCACGTCTTGCGCTCGCATACGGCGCGGAGGGCGTTGGCCTGTTCCGTACCGAGTTCTCGCATATCGGGCATACCTCCGTGCCGGATGAGGAGGAACTATTCCGGGCGTACCGGGAGATCATGCAGGTATTCGGCGACTATCCCGTCGTAGTGCGCACCCTGGATATCGGTGGAGATAAAGAATTGCCGTACCTTGGACTGCAGGCAGAGACCAATCAATTTCTCGGCAATCGAGGGATTCGCCTGTGCCTGTCCCGGCCGGAGCTGTTCAGACCCCAGCTCCGTGCCATCCTGCGCGCAGGCGTCTTCACTAACCTCCACGTGATGTTCCCGATGGTCGCGAGCGTAAGCGAGGTCCGGGAGGCAAAATCTGTCTTGAACGAGTGTATCTCTGAACTGGCCCGGCAAAACATCCCACACCATGACCGGCCAAAGGTCGGAGTCATGATCGAGGTGCCTGCAGCAGCGCTGTGCGCAGACCAGATGGCAAAGGAGGTGGATTTCTTCTCCATAGGCACAAATGACCTGACGCAGTACACAATGGCTGCTGACCGTACAAACCCCGGGGTCACCCTCCTTGCGTCCTCGCTCCAACCCGCGGTGTTACGGTTGATCAAACAGGTAGTCCAGCACGCGCATGAAAGGAACATCTGGGTGGGGATATGCGGTGAAATGGCAGGAGATCGGATAGCCATACCTCTGCTCATAGGGTTCGGGCTCGATGAACTCAGCATGAATCCGCCTTCGATCCCCGCAGCGAAGGAGATTATCCGCAGCCTGAATGCGGAAAGTGCAAAAGCGCTGGCAGAGCGGGCAGTGCAATGCGAGACCCCCGCAGATGTGAAGGCGCTGGTGAGCGACTGGCTCAAGAACGCCGGAGAATGATGGAACCCCTTTCGGTCGCAACCGCTCACCTGATCTTTGATCTGTCCGCCCTCAGGTACATCCATTCGCGACCGTGTACAAGCCGCTGCGAAACAAGCGCCATGGCCTGGCATACTGCCGCAGCAGTAGGCTCCACCACCGGCACAGAGAGCCTGGCCCTGATCTGTTCTGCTAGATCTGCCATGCCCGTGCACCCCAGCACGATGCAATCGGCTGCATCGCAGCGAACTGCTTGCTCGGCGGCTTTTAAGATCTGGTCCGCCGCAGATCCGCCGTGTAAGTCGAGCACGCCAGTGTCAATCCCGTACACGCTTGCAAGCCGGGCCTCAAGTCCCATCGACCTGATCCTAAGCCTCGTGTGAGGCACCGAGTTTTTCAACACAGAAATCACGGAAAAGGACGGGACAAGAAGAGCCGCGGTGTAGTAGGAAGCTTCACCCGCCCCTACTACAGGGATATCGAGCGCTTCTTTGAGCGCATGCACGGCCGGGTCTGCGCAGCAGTTGACTACTACCGCGTCATACCTCTTCTCGCGCTCTGTGAGCTCCAGCACCCGATCGATACAAGCGGCCGCCGAGAACGCTTCGTCAAGCATGGTCTCGACGGATACCGGGCCTTTCTCAAGACAAGCACAGTCCACCACCACGCCCTCAGGGAGCGGTATGCGGCTGACATACGTTGTTACTTTCTCATTAAACTCCTGCCCTACGATGGGTGTTACTACCAGGATACGGCTCATGACAAACCTCCGAGTACGTCCTCAATCGGTCTGTACTCCGACTGCACTCCAAAGTATGTGGGCCCAAGCACTGAGAGCATGGGCTGCTCCCTCAGCTTGGGGTGGCACCTGGCTCCAAGCAACACCAACCTTGTTCCCACATCGATTCTATCGTTCAGCACGGGCTCGCCTGTATCCGGGTCCATATTCATGATCAGATCCGGGCTGGTCACATATAGCGTCCCATCTAGCCAGGTGAGGTGGTTTTCGTTCTTGAAAAACACCCGGAATGTGTGCGTGTTGCCCGTTTCATCACTTTCAAGGAGGTGGGTACCAAGGTAATAACCGTCCATATCCTTCCATGACTTCTCACAAACCCGCCCTCGAAAGAGCACCCTGAACCCGTGCTCCCTCTCCAGCGCCGCTGCAGGATCCTCTCCACGCTCCCGCGCAAGCCTGATACTCCTGCCCACGCTGAGCGCCCTGGTTAATGTTCCGGCGATCAAGGCCCTTTTCATTTCTGAAATGGGTACTAAAAAACCCGCAAGCCCTGTGGAACCGAAGGCGGCATCACTGATGAACTTGCCGATGCGCTCAGCCAGTGTATAGGAGATGGTTTCTTTTATGATTGAGATGTTACCCCACTTGTCTACACTCGCAACGGGGCAAAACGGAAGTCCCATGACCGAAGCGGTGGTCTGTGTGATCTCTGGAACTGCCCTGCCCGCATAATCGCCATCCACTACCAGTTTGCCGAGGGACGCAGCACCAGCGATAGGCACGGGCGTATTGGAACCTCCGAGTTCAAAAGGCACCAAAACATCTACTGTTTTCTGTGTATACGCCTCGAGTTCGCAGAGCGCAATGGGCAGGTTCCGCTCATACCTCCAGTTAATGAGTCCAAGTTCTTTCATCTGCAACCGCTTTTCCTCCGTCAACGGAGCAGTCGAGCCCATCAGGAAGGTACATGCGGCCCAACCGTCATCAGGCAGCTCAGACACGTCTACCCATCCGACCCGCTTCCCTCCAGCAACCTGTTCTTTCAGCGCCTTCAATCCTTCAGCGGGGTTGCCTCCACCACCCACTCCAAGCAGGGTACACCCTCGTACGAAGTCCTCCAGATCCTGCAGGGTGCAAAGATATGTTGCCATCTGATCACTCCTTTAAGCTGGCGGTTGGCTGACTTTTGACTGCCTTCTCCTTTTTCGGTCTGCACCCCTTGCTCCAAGGTAGGCCTCCTGGATTTGCTTATTTCTCAGCAGTTCGCCGCTTGGACCCGCGAGTACAATACTTCCGGTCTGAAATACGTAGGCGCGTGATGCCAGCGCCAACGCCTGCCGAGCGTTCTGTTCTACCAGGAAAATGGTAGTACCTTCAGCGTTGATCTCCCTCAGGGTAGCAAAGATGTCTTTGACCAAAATGGGAGCCAGCCCAAGCGAAGGTTCGTCAAGAAGCAGCATGCTGGGGCGCGACATCAGCGCCCGGCCTATCGCGAGCATCTGCTGTTCGCCTCCGCTCAGTGTGCTTGCAGGTTGCCTATGGCGCTCCTGGAGTCGGGGAAACAGCTTGTATACTCTCTCTTCATCATGCTTTATACCGGCAGTATCGCTCCTTAGGTAAGCGCCCATCATGAGGTTCTGATGCACCGTCAAATTCCCGAATACCCTGCGCCCTTCCGGAACAAGCGCTATACCCGCTTTTACTACTTCGTGAGCGCGAGGTGCAAGTCTTTTCCCCAAGAACATGACAGTGCCTGCAGAAGGCCTAACAAGCCCCGCGACAGTATTAAGAAAGGTGCTCTTGCCGGCACCGTTCGCACCGATGATGGCGACAATCTCCCCTTCCTGCACCTCGAGGCTCACACCCTTTAGCGCATGGATGATCCCGTAATGGACGTGTAAGTCATCAACCCTGAGCATGGGATTCATCGTCGTTCTGCACCTCCCCGAGGTATGCCTTGATCACCTCTTCATGTTCCTGTATTTCCAGAGGGGTGCCCTCGGCAATTGTGCACCCGAAGTTCAGTACCACAATCCTGTCGCAGATACCCATTACCACTTCCATGTGGTGCTCGATTAGAAAAATGGTGACTCCGAACTTCTCCTGGACGTCCTCAATGAAGTCCATGAGATTTAAAGATTCTTCCGGGTTCATCCCTGCTGCCGGTTCATCCAAGAGCAGGACCTTTGGATTCAGCGCCAGGGCCCTTGCGATCTCCAGTTTTCGTTGGTAGCCATAAGGCAAATTCTTCGCCCTTTCATAAGCCTTATCACCTAACCCGACGAGTTCTAAAAGCTCCCGCGAATCATCAAGCACGCGTCTTTCTTCCGCTTTGAAAACCGGTGTCCTGAATGCAGCATCAAAAAAACTGTACCTGCACTCAAGCTGACGCGCGATGGCCACGTTTTGAAGCGCAGTCAGATTCTTAAAAAGCCTCAGGTTCTGAAAGGTTCGGGCGATGCCCCGCCGGGCGATCTCATAAGGCTTTCTCCCGTCGATCCTTTCCCCAAGAAACTCGATGCTACCCAAAGTAGGTGCGTACATCCCTGTGATAAGGTTGAAGACGGTGGTCTTACCGGCGCCGTTTGGGCCTATAAGTCCTACCAGCTCGCCCTCTTGGATGGATATATTAAAGTCCGATACGGCGGTCAGCCCTCCGAATCGCTTGGTGACCCCCGAGAGTTCTAAGACTGCCACCGTGCTCCACCTCCTGCCGATACCCGCCGCCTGAAGGGAGCGGTGAGAAACCGCCTCGTACCTTCAAGCGTGATTTCGAATGAACCCAAAAGGCCCTGGGGTCTCAGGACTATCGTAGTGACCAGCGCAAGTCCGTAAAACACCATTCTCCAAAGGTAGAATGGCCTGAAAATCTCAGGAATGGAAGTGAGTATGATGCACGCGATGATGGACCCGGTCATGCTTCCTAGCCCACCAAACACTACTGTCGCTGCAAGTTCCGTGGATTTGTTGATGTCAAACATTACGGGCTGCAAGAATGTCAGATAATGAGCGAACATGGATCCGCCAACTCCGGCGTACGCAGCGCTGATCGCAAGCGACAGCATCCTTGACCGCGCGGTATTTATGCCCATCGCCTCCGCTGCCAGCTTGTCTTCCCGGATCGCCACGAAGGACCTGCCAAAACGCGAGTTGATTATATTCCTCATCAAGATGGCACCCAGTATCACGATAAGAATGGCTATAGGCAAAGTGGTGTGCTTCGGGACACCCACGAATCCCCTTGCCCCGCCTGTGAGGCTGCCGCCATTATCCAGGATCAACCGTGTGGCCTCGCCGAAGCCAAGAGCCGCAATGGCGAAGTAGTCGCCTACCAGTCGCACGGTGGGATAACCAATAATGACGCTCGCGAGCGCGGCAAAGGCAGCAGCGGCCAGCAGACCCACTACAAAGGGCATCCCGAGCCTGCCCACAAGGATTGCGGAGGTATATGCACCGAGGGCCATGTAAGCCGCGTGGCCGAAACTGAACATCCCGGTGAACCCTGTGAGAAGGGAGACGCCCAGGACGCCCATCAGGTTTACGCATATAATAATCATCACACCCTGGATGTAGGCCATTGTCTTACCCTCCTCACACTTTCTCTTCCACGTACTTACCCATGAGCCCGCCTGGTTTGACCAACAACACTGCGATGAGCAACGAAAAAACAAACAGGTCTCTGAGCTGGGATGAGAGAAAAGCAGCAATGAACGCTTCCATGACGCCAAGTAGCAAAGAGCCTGCAATGGCGCCGGGTAGACTCCCCAGCCCGCCAAAAATGGCCGCGACAAATGCCTTTATGGTCAGATATCCAAGTTGTGGGTACACTGTGTATTTCATCCCCAGAAACACGCCCGAAAGCCCTGCCAGTATCCCTGCTATCAGAAATACTGTTCCGACAAGCCTGTTTACGTTCACTCCCATGAGCCCGGCAGCCTGCAGATCGTATGACGCAGCTTGGATCGCACAACCTTGCTTCGTCCTGGTGATAAAATACTGGAGCACAATGAGAAAAAGGAATGCCATGAAAGCCGCCATGACATCCATTTTGGACATACTGACTAACCCCAAATCGACGCCCGTTGCAGCCAGTACCCGAGGGTACGTCCTGAATTTGGGGCCGATGGTCGCCACTATGGTGTGTTCGCAGAAGATCGCTATACCCATCGATGCAATGATGAAGTAAAGGGTTGGGCTGTTACGCTCCCGGATGGGACGGTATGCCACTCGTTCTGTGGTCACCGCAGCCAGCCCGGCCGTCAGTATCGCCAGCAGCACAGCAGGTATGAAAGGTATGGACATTGCGGTAACGATAAAGAAGCCCGCATATGCGCCTACCACCAGGAAGCTGCCGTGAGCGAAGTTTGAGAATCTCAGGATGCTGTATATCAGGGAGTATCCCACAGCAATAAGGGCATAGATGGACCCGATGGAAAGGCCGTTTACGAGTTGTTGTAGAACGCGGGAAAGGATCAATAAGATCTCCTCCAAGCCGTGATTTGGGTTGACTGACCCGGCGTGCCCTGCCGGTGCTCCCGGCAGGGCAACACCTGAGGCCTATTGGTCCACCTAATCCTGCGGTGCGTAGTTCTTCAGGAACCTGATCTTGTCACCCTGCACCACGTGAATGGCTGCAAGCTTGTTCAGCGGGTTGTGGGTTTTTGGATCCATAGTGATGACCGCATGTTGCAGCTTTACTTCTTTGGCGTTCTCAATGGCGTCCTTCAGTGCCGGACCGTCTGTGGTACCTGCCCGCTTTATTGCATCCACCAGGAAGTACACAATGTCATATCCCATGGCTGCATTGGGCTCTGGATTTGTGTCCCCGTACTTCGCAGTATATTTCTCCAAAAGACCCCTAAGACCCGGATCTTCCCAGGAGAAGTGGCTCACCCAGTAGCTGCCCTGCAGCTCCTCGCCAGCCATTTCGAGCATGGTGTTGCTATAACCGTCGCCTCCCATGAAGATGACTTCACTCATACCCAATTCTCGGGCCTGCTTTGCTGCGAGCGCGATTTCCTTGTACAGGTTGGGTAGAAGGAGGACTTCGGGGTTCTTCTGCTTGATCTCCGAAAGCTGCGGTCTGAAGTCAACATCTCCCTGCTTGAACGCTAGCTTTGCGACCACTTCGCCCCCAAGTTCGGTCAGTCTCTTCTCAAAATATTCCGAAAGACCCACCGAATAGTCGGAGGTGACTTCGTATAGAATTGCAGCCTTCTTCTTTGCAAGGTCCTTTACCATGAAATCAGCCAGCACTTTGCCCTGGTACGGATCAATGAAGCACAGTCTGAAGGAATACGGGCGCACGTTCCCCTTCTCGTCTACCGTAACCTTAGGGTTTGTCGGGAACGAGCCGATCTGCGGGATCTTGGCCGCCTCGACGATAGGAGCGCACGCCAAGTTGATGCCGCTGTAGTTGGAACCAAGCACTGCTACGACCTTATCCTGTTCGATAAGTTTCTTGATTGCGTTGACACCGTCAGTGGCGTTGCCTCGGGCGTCCCCTACGAACAGCTCGATCTGCTTGCCCAGCACGCCTCCGGCCTTGTTGATCTCTTCAACAGCCATTTTGGCACCGTTCACCTCGGCCTGGCCCCACACCGCGCCGTCACCGGTGATGTTAGCGAGGTAACCGATCCTAATAGTATCAGGCGCTTTGCTGGTTGTGCAGCTTGCAACACCAAGGCTTAACATGACGGACAACAAAAGGATCGCAACCAGTCTTTTCATTTCAACATGCCCCCTCTAGGTGATAATTGAACCCCAGTCTCAGTACCCTTTCATGTTTCACCTCCCAATTGGCCGCTTGCACGTTTCATATTCCGCCGTCGGGGGCACACCACCCTATCTCCCCTCCCACGAACGTTGCAAGCGCACGAGTGGACAAGACCTCTATGGGGGCGATTTCGTACAGGTTTTTGGACAGGACTACCATGTCAGCTAGGTATCCCACCTGGATCTTGCCTTTTCGGTCATCTGCAAACTCGGCGAAAGCGCCGTTGACCGTAAACATTGCGAGAGCATCGTCTATGGATACCCTCTCCAGCGGGTTCCAGACCTTGTCAGCTCGGTCACCCAGTCCGGCCCTGGTGACCGCTCCATAGATTCCAATCATCGGGTTCACCGGGTCCACTGGTACATCTGAGCCTGCCGTGCAACAAATACCGGCTTGTTTCAGTGTTCTTATGGCATATCCCTGAAGCTCCCGCTGCGGCCCCAGTCGTTTGGGCATCCAATCTACTTCGTAAGGGATAAAGCAGGGCTGCATGTCTGCGATAACCTGAAGTCTCTTCATCCTCTCCACTATCGCTTCGTTCACCACGCCGCAGTGGACAATTCGGGGCCTTGACGCCCCATGCGGTATCGCCGCTTCTATTGCATCAAGGGAGGTCTCCATGGCCAGGTCCCCAAGTGCGTGAATGGCGACCTGCCGACCTGCTTTGGTTGCAGCTACTACGAGGCTCTTGAGTACATCCGGTTCGTGCACCAAAAAGCCCCGGTTTCCAGGATCGTCAGAGTAGTCCGTACTTAAAGCCGCGGTCCTTGGCCCGAACGCTCCGTCCTGCCAGAATTTTGCGGGTCCCGTCCTCAGCCACTCGTCGCCTTCTCCCGTACGGCCGTTGAGAGCAGTCAGGTCCTCCGATTTCCAGACGGGGTCTCCGAGATATACCCGGAGCGGCAACTTTCCCTGCGACTTGAGTCCACGGCAGAGCCTCTCC
>DYEP01000156.1 GCA_020725675.1 Symbiobacterium sp.
GCGAAAGCGGCGCTTAATATTTCCGCAGAGGATAAATCCCCAGGGCGTCGTGAAAACTAAGGACGGGGAACGCAAGTGTTTGTCCTTCGCGAGATGACCTAGGAGGGGATTTCTTGGAATTCGCAGGGCATGCCTTCACCTATCTCCAGTTCTTTTTTGCAATAGTGATCGGCATGTACTTTTGGAATCTGCTCAGGACCCAGCAGGTGAATAGAGTGGCAGTTGACAGGGAGTCGCGAAAAGAAGTCGAGAAGCTGAAGAAAATGAGAGAAATCGCTCTCAGCGAACCGCTCTCTGAGAAAACCCGACCTACTTCCTTCGAAGAAATCATCGGCCAGGAAGAGGCCTTGAAGTCTTTAAGAGCTGCGCTGTGCGGGCCCAATCCCCAGCACGTTATCGTTTATGGTCCCCCGGGTGTGGGAAAGACTGCAGCGGCACGCTTGATCCTGGAAGAAGCTAAACGGAATCCGGTTTCACCTTTTAAAGAACATGCCAAGTTCGTTGAGATCGATGCAACCACCGCCAGGTTTGATGAGCGTGGTATCGCTGACCCTTTGATAGGTTCAGTTCATGACCCTATTTATCAGGGAGCTGGGCCCCTCGGAATGGCCGGGATCCCGCAACCCAAACCTGGTGCTGTGACCAGGGCACATGGCGGAATACTGTTCATTGACGAAATTGGTGAGCTGCACCCTATCCAGATGAACAAGTTGTTGAAAGTGCTTGAGGACAGGAAAGTATTCTTAGAAAGCGCCTATTACAATTCCGAAGATCCTAACATCCCATCCCATATAAGGGATATTTTCGAAAACGGATTGCCAGCGGACTTCCGCCTGATCGGGGCGACTACCAGGATGCCTGAGGATATTCCGCCTGCAATTCGCTCTCGCTGCCTTGATGTATTCTTCCGGCCGCTCCTTCCAGAGGAAGTGGGTGTAATCGCGAGAAACGCTGCCAAAAAGATCGATATACTCATTGATGATGATGCGGTTGCTGTTATTCAAAAGTACGCGACGAATGGCAGGGAGGCTGTGAACATAGTACAAGTAGCCGCGGGTGTGGCTACAGGACAGTCAAGGAAGTCTATCAAGCGCGAAGATGCTGAGTGGGTGGTGGCGAGCGGACAGTACTCTCCGAGGCATCAATACAAGCTGCCAGACAAACCACAGATCGGTTTTGCCAACGGTCTTGCGGTTTACGGACCCAATACCGGCACGGTCGTTGAACTTGAAGTGGCTACCTCCAAGTCTCATCTGGAGGAAGGGCGCATCATAGTCACAGGCATCATTGACCAGGAGGAAATTAAGTGCTATGGGAAATCGGTCTGGCGAAAAAGCATGGCCAAGGTGTCCGTGGAGAATGTGCTCACTGCACTAAAATCATACGTTGCAGATGACCCTAGAGATTATGATATACACATCAACTTTCCCGGTGGAATTCCCATCGACGGACCATCTGCTGGTGTAACTATCGCAACGGCTATTTATTCATCCCTTACTGGTCAGCCCGTTGATAATAAGGTGGCGATGACCGGAGAGGTGTCAATTCGTGGGTACGTAAAGCCTATTGGAGGCATTGTGGCAAAAGTGGAGGCAGCGCGGAGGGCAGGTATAAGCAAGGTGATAATACCGAAAGATAACTGGCAGGAGATGTTCAAGGAATACGCTGATATTGAGATCGTGCCTGTTTCTACTATAGAGGAGGTCTTTAAACACGCAATAGTAAGCGCGACAACTAGCGTTTCTGGCTAAGTTCCGGCGGCTTCCGGAGCCGTCGGTTGTGCCCGGCGACGAAGTGCCCGTAAAGGGTGCTCGGATAACCGCCGGGCATTTTTATTTTGCCGTGCACCACATAGAGCGTATCATTGTAAGATGTAGCAAAGTTCAGATTCGGTATCCAGGCAAAATGCTCCAGGTCGAGCCGGGGAGGAATAGCAGAACCCCAAGTAGAATATATCGGTGCGGCTGGTTATAGCCGTTTTGGTCATACTGGGCGAAGATCCAGGGAGACCCGGAGGAGGTGAAGAGGAATGGTGGAGAAGACGTACGCAACTAGGGAGGTTCCGCTGCTCCCTCTTAGAGGTATGGTAGTATTTCCCTCCACGATAGTTCCTCTTGAAGTAGGAAGAGAAAAGTCAGTGCGAGCGCTGGAAGAAGCGATGAACCGCGATCACAAGATCTTTTTGGCCACACAGAAGCAGGTTAAGATAGATGAACCTTCCCCCGATGACATTTATGATACAGGTACCGTGGCAGAGATCAAGCAGATCGCCAGACTACCCGGCGGTACGATAAGAGTTGTCGTTGAAGGTGTTTGCCGGGGCAGGACCACACGTTTCGTCACACTTGAGCCCCACTTTTCCGTCGAGGTACAGGAACTGTATGATGACGAACGAAGGACCAGCGAAATTGAGGCGCTCATGAGAACGTTGGTTCAGCAGTACGAGCAGTACGTCAAGGTTAGCAAGAAGATTCCTGCGGAGGCGCTGGCCACTGTGGTCGGTATCAAACACCCGGGCAGGTTAGCAGATACCATAGCCACGCAGCTGCCGATAAAGGTGGAGGAAAAACAAGACGTACTCAATGCAATATATGTCAAAGATCGGCTTGAGAAGGTTTTTGCGCTGTTGAACAGAGAAACAGAAGTGCTCGAGCTGGAGAAAAAGATCAACGTCCGCGTGAGAAAGCAAATAGAGCGCACCCAGAAAGAATATTACCTGCGTGAGCAGATGAAGGCCATCCAGAAGGAACTGGGTGATAGAGACGACAGGGGTGCAACGGAAGCAGAGGAGTTCAGGGAGAAGGTGAAGGAGGCCCGCCTCCCGGAAGAAGTCGAGGAGCGTGTACTGCGTGAAATCGATCGATTTGAAAAGATGCCCTCCATGTCGGCGGAGGCGGTAGTATCACGCACGTACATCGAGTGGATTCTTGCCATTCCGTGGCAGCACGAGACTACGGATTGTCTCGATTTGAACGTTGCCCAGCGGATACTGGACGAAGATCACTACGGCCTGGACAAAGTCAAGGAACGCATTATCGAATACCTTGCTGTCAGGCAACTGGTGAGCAGCATGAAAGGCCCCATATTGTGTTTTGTGGGTCCTCCCGGAGTCGGCAAGACTTCGCTTGCGCGCTCTATTGCCAGAGCTCTTGGAAGGAAATTTGTAAGGATTTCCCTCGGGGGTGTCCGGGACGAGGCAGAGATCAGAGGCCACAGGCGTACGTACGTTGGTGCATTGCCCGGCAGGATCATACAAGGCATGAAACAGGCCGGGTCTAAGAATCCCGTGTTCCTCATGGACGAGATCGACAAGCTGACCTCGGACTTCCGAGGAGATCCTGCTTCTGCCCTTCTTGAGGTACTGGATCCGGAGCAGAATTCAGCATTCAGCGATCACTATATTGAAATGCCGTTTGACCTCTCGAAGGTTATGTTCATCACCACTGCCAATACAACTTATTCCATACCAAGACCGCTGCTGGACAGGATGGAGACGATCTACATCCCAGGGTATACCGAAGACGAAAAACTGAAGATCGCCCAGAAGTTTTTAGTACCCAAACAGATAAAAGAGCATGGATTATCCTCTTCTGATGTGGTCATCTCTGAAAATGCGATTTACTCCGTGATCAGGAAGTATACGAGGGAAGCGGGAGTTCGCAACCTTGAGCGGGAAATCGCAGCCATATGCAGAAAGGTCGCAACTGAAGTAGTAAAGAACCACCCGGGTCGAGTTAAAGTGACGGTGCAGTCGCTCAATAGATATCTAGGTCGGCCCAAATATCGTTACGGCGTGACTTCGGCGAATAACGAAGTGGGTGTGGCAGTGGGGGTCGCTGTGACGGAAGCAGGTGGCGACGTGATGTCTATTGAAGTGAACTTGATGAAAGGGAAGGGCCAGCTGATCCTTACCGGTAAGCTGGGTGATGTCATGAAGGAGTCTGCACAGGCGGGGTACAGCTACATCCGGGCCAATGCCAAGAAGCTTGGTGTGGACGAAGATTTCAACGAGAAATACGACATACACATTCACATTCCTGAGGGGGCCATTCCAAAAGACGGGCCTTCAGCAGGGATCGCCATGACCACGGCAATGGTATCCGCGCTGTCAGGTACACCGGTATGTCATGATGTGGCAATGACTGGCGAGATCACACTGAGGGGGAAGGTCCTACCGGTGGGAGGCATAAAGGAAAAAGTCTTGGCTGCTCACAGGGCAGGCGTGAAGAGGATGATCCTCCCCAGGGAAAACTTAAAGGAGGCTGACGACATCCCCCAAAACGTACGCCGTGAGATTGACATCAGGTTTGTTGAGCATATCGACGAAGTATTGGAATATGCACTGGAAAGGCCGATCAGGAGGTCGAAGGGCAGGCCGAAGAAGAACACTGTGCCTCTGGGCGCAATGACTCTGCCCAGTACTACGAGCATCGAGTACCCGATCACGGATAACCACCCAGGCAGCTAAACAAGAAAGGACCCCGAATACGGGGTCCGTTTTTACGTTCGCTTTTGCATTCACGAAAGTTCAAGTTCTTGTCCCACAATCTAACTTAAGGTTTGAATCAGGTCCATAGGGTACACGCTGTCTAAGAGTGCATCTGTGAGAGGGAATGCGTCAGGCTGATCGCTTAAGCGTGTACGCAAAAATCCCGATTGACAGCAAGTGCGCTGGTGCTATAATTGTGTTGACATTCAGCGGGTGACCGCCGGTGAATACTCGAAGGAGGAGACTGAGGAGGACACATGAGCTTAAGAGTGGGGTTACTGTATAACCTGAAGTCCGAAAGACCCCAGGAAGAGGAGGAACCTCCAGATGCGGATGCAGAACTTGACAGTGTAGAAACAATATCTGCGATCACACAAGCGTTGATCTGGGCAGGTCACGAAGTCATTCCAATAGAAGCCGATCTTGAGGCTTATGCAAAGCTTCGCGATACCCGGATCGACGTGGCGATGAATATCGCTGAAGGAACAAGAGGACCCTCCCGCGAATCTCAAATACCTGCAATATTGGATATGCTCGGTATTCCCTATACCGGTTCAGGCGTGTTAACGCTCGCCGTGTCGCTGGATAAGCCCGTCACCAAGAAACTCTTTCAGTACCATGGAGTACCCACTCCCCGTTTTGTCACTGTACCCCAGGGCAAAGGCATACCTAACTTCGACCTAAATTACCCGCTATTTGTGAAGCCCGCTCGTGAAGGTTCCAGCAAGGGTATTACCCCGGCGTCAAGAGTCAACACCGAACTGGAGCTGGTACGACAGGTTGAAGCCATCCACAGGCTTTACAAACAGGATGCCCTTGTTGAGGAGTTCATTGAAGGCAGAGAGTTTACCGTCGGTATACTGGGCAATGACAACCCATATATGCTGCCCATCGGAGAGATCTGTTTTAACGAAGTGCCGGAGGAGCACAAAGGGATCTATACACATAAGTTCAAGACTGAATGGAATGGAGACAAATATTTCCTGTGTCCGGCTCCGATAAGTGAAGAGACAGCGACCTTACTCTATGATGTTGCGTACAATGCGTACTGTGCGGTTGGCTGTGTAGACGTGGCGCGGCTTGACATAAGACTTTCGGACGAAGGAAAACCCTATGTGTTGGAGATCAACCCGCTTCCCGGCCTTTGCCCTAGATCTTCCGACTTGCCGCGAATGGCTGCTGCCGCTGGGCTCTCCTATAATATATTGATCAACGCCATACTAAACTACACCCTGCAAAGGTATGGATTGTCGCCATCAGATCATATACTGACACGAACCGCCTGACATTGGTTGACCGAGGGGCGGCCCAGGTAGGGCCGCCCCAATCCTTAATTTACATAAAGGATGCGCCGCACTCCTGTCGAATGATTCTACATTCAAAAACCTCTCCGATAAAGGAGATGTGGCTCTTGATACAGGGTAATCACACCAAACTAAGACCATTGCGCAGAAAAGACTGGGATCAGATACTCGGCTGGGACGAAGATAACGAAATAGTGAGGTGGTTTGGAAAACCCGACTGGAACAGAATACAGAAGCACCAGCTCAGCATGATGTACGCAATAGAATCCCTGGACGGGCAGTTGATCGGCTACATAGGACTTGAACACATATCCTGGCGGCAAAAGGCCGCAGAACTTAGAGTTTGTATAGGCAAAAGCGAGTTTCGAGGAAAGGGCTATGGATCTGATGCGATTAAGACGTTTCTTAATCACACGTTCAAGAACAGTGAACTCGATCAAATCTATCTTAGAGTATATACAGAGAATGTTAGAGCCATAAGATGCTATTCAAAGTGCGGCTTCAAGAAAGAAGCGGTGCTTTATGCCGGAAAGCGGCAGAGCGAAGACTTCAGGGACATGCTATTGATGACAATAAGACGGGCGGTTTGACCGCCCGTTGCTTGCTTTTAATGTATGAAGGAAGATCCAAGGTCACATGGAAGTACATAGGATAAGACACTTAGTGACGGGGTAACCATACATCTGCAAGGTTTAATTTGAAAGGAGAGAATCGTCCTACATACCATGTCACTTGTCACCATGAAGCATCTTTTAGATCGAGCGGAAGGCTACGCCGTGGGCGCCTTCAACGCGTCTACCCCAGACATGATCCTCGACATTCTTACTGCCGCCGAGCAGGAACAGGCGCCGTGTATCTTGCAGGTGTCCTGGAGTGCACTTATGTTTATCGGCGCGCCAGTGTTCTCCACGCTGGCTCCTGAACTTGCCAAGCGCGTATCAACGCCTGTTGCCGTTCACCTGGACCACTGTACGGATTTGGGTCAGATAGAGCAGGCTTTCGGCCTGGGATTCACGTCCGTGATGATCGACGCCTCAAGACTTCCCATTGAAGAGAATATCAAAGTGACTCGTGAGGTTGTCAGGAAAGCTCACGCTCGAGGCATATCGGTCGAAGCCGAACTGGGACGCATCGGCGGTACCGAAGATGACGTATGGTCGGACGCCTCGACTTTTACCGACCCGGACGAAGCCCGCTGGTTTGTACAAGAGACAGAAGTGGATGCGCTTGCTGTGGCGGTTGGGACAGCCCACGGAATATACAAAGGTGAACCCAAACTGGACTTTCAACGGCTGCGGCGGCTACATGAGGTATGCGACGCCCACCTGGTACTTCACGGTGCATCAGGGCTCCCCGATGAAGCCGTGACTGAAGCAGTCAGGTGCGGTGTTAAGAAGATCAATGTCGCCACCGAGCTCAAACTTGCCTGGCTTGAAGGCGTACGAGAAATCCCTGGAGACGATCCGAGAAAGGTGCTTGGCCGGGCGAGGGAGCGCGTTATCGATGTAGTTCGCGCAAAGATCAGACTGATGCGAAAAGGGCTCATTGGGGATTAGATTGACAGGGAAAGTGATGCTTGTTAAGATGTAAGTGAAAGTGAACACGAGCACATTCGGTGCGTGGCGCAATTTCATAACAGCGCCGACTTCCAATGGTGGCCTGCGGGGGGCCCAAAGCCGTCTGGTGGCCGCCGAGGATGTATGAGCCGGGTGTCCTATCCCTGAAGCCAAGGGTAGCCTGAAGCGAGGGGCTTAGGATTGAGGGTGAATACGTGCCCGCGTCCGGGCTTCTCCGGATGCGGGCTTTCATGTTGAAAGGCGGGTGGTTCCGAATGGAAAGGCGCATAGGAGTGATAGGGATCGTCATTGAGGATAAAGACAAAGCGGCCCCGGCTGTGAACCAGCTACTGAGCGAACACTCGGACCTGATAGTCGGACGTATGGGGATACCTTATAGAGAAAGAAACATTTCGGTGATTGCCCTCATAGTGGACGGGACCAACGAAAGGCTGGGAGCTCTGACGGGAAGGCTGGGCAACCTCCCGGGTGTGCAGGTAAAGGTAGCCTTAACGAGCTATGGGGTGGTGAAGGAGAAATGAGGCCTAGTTTCAAGAAGGCCTTACAGCGCGCTGCTATCAATGCTAGAAAACTAAGACCGACGGTCCTGTACAAAGAGGATATCCTCAGCCTGCTTACGGCCAGTGACGGAAAGGAGATGGAAGCCCTTTTCAATGAGGCGGACGAGGTAAGGGCTTTTTGGGTAGGAGACGAGGTTCATTTGAGGGCTCTTTTGGAGTTTTCGAATTACTGCATCAGGGATTGCTTGTACTGCGGTCTGCGCGCCTCAAACGTCGCCTTGAAGCGTTATCGGATGGCTCCGGAGAAGATAGTGGAGCTTGCTCGAAAGATAAAGTCGATGGATTTCAACACTATAGTGTTGCAGTCTGGCGAAGACTTCGCTTACGACAGGGATACGGTTTCCTGGATAATCAGGGAAATCAAGAAAATGGGTCTTGCGATCACCCTCAGTCTAGGGGAACGAGAATTTGAAGATTACAGGGCTTGGAAAGAGGCAGGGGCCCACCGGTATTTGCTGAAACTGGAGACTTCCGACACTGTGCTTCATGCAAGGTTGAGACCAGGCCGAACATTTGAAGACAGGTTCCAGTGCCTGCGGTGGCTTAAGGAGTTGGGTTACCAAACGGGGTCAGGCAACATGGTCGGACTTCCCGGGCAAAGCCTTGAAACCATAGCGAATGATATAGCACTGATGGCTGAATTGAGAGTAGACATGGCGGGAATCGGACCCTTCATCCCCAACCCGGAGACTCCCCTGGGGGACTGCCCTCAGGGCGACATCTGGATGACGCTAAAGGCTGTTGCGGTAGCCCGTTTGGCGATGCCCTGGGCTCATCTCCCAGCGACGACTGCTACGGGCACTATCCATCCTCAGGGTCGCGAAATGGCCTTGCAGAGAGGAGCCAACGTTGTGATGCCAGATGTAACCCCTGTCGAAAACAGAAAAGAATACCGGATCTATCCCAACAAGATGTGCCTTTTTGATGAGGCCGACCATTGCAGGACCTGTATTGAGGGAAAGATACGAGCTCTGGGGAGGAGAGTGGCCAGAGGATACGGGCATGCTCTTGCTTTCCAGGATCAGCAAACCGAATATGCTAACGGAGGCAGGTAGGATGCGAGCAACTCTCGATATAAGAGACGCAGGCTTTATCGATCATGATGGCATTAAAAAGATGCTGGAGGCGGGTCGCCTGGCGAGTCGTGAAGACGTCGAGGAAATTCTTGCTGAGGCGCAAAAGGCGAAGGGATTAAGCATGCCCCAAGTGGCGGCTTTACTTCAGGTTCAGGACCCTGACATTTTGGAGTTGATGTTTCGGGAGGCAAAAGGGGTAAAGGAAAAGATCTACGGCCGGAGGCTGGTTTTGTTCGCTCCTCTTTACATTAGCAATTACTGTATCAATAACTGCCGCTACTGTGGTTACAAAAAGTCTAACGCGACCCTGGCAAGAAGGCGCCTGACCATGGAGGAGCTAAGGGATGAGGTAGTCGCTCTTGAATCTATGGGCCATAAGAGACTTGCCCTTGAGTGCGGAGAGGATCCGGTGAACTGTCCGATAGACTACGTGCTTGAGGCCATAGAGACCATCTACCATACGTACTCTGGGATAAGCGGGAGCATAAGACGGGTTAATGTTAACATTGCTGCTACCGGGGTGAAGGAGTATAGGATGCTCAAAGAAGCCGGGATAGGAACATATGTTTTGTTTCAGGAGACATACCATGAACCCACATATCGTTTCATGCATCCCTCAGGGCCGAAGTCGGATTATCTGTGGCATTTAACCGCAATGGATAGGGCAATGGAGGCGGGTCTGGACGATGTGGGGATCGGGGTTCTCTTTGGGCTGTATGACTTCAACTTTGAAGTTATGGGCATAATCAGGCACGCCGAACACCTGGAGCGTTGCTTCGGAGTGGGCCCACATACAGTGTCTGTGCCCCGGCTAAAACCGGCTTACGGGATGAATCTGGAAGAATTCCCATACTTGGTCTCGGACGATGACTTCAAAAAGATAGTGGCTATCTTGAGGCTTGCCTTGCCCTACACGGGCATAATCCTGTCCACGAGGGAGGGCCCTGCGTTCCGGGATCAAGTTATCGAATTGGGGGTGTCGCAGATAAGCGCGGGTTCCTGTACCGGGGTGGGTGCGTACAGCAAAACGGGAAAGGATGCTTTGCCATTTGAAGATTCCTCACAGTTCCAAGTGGAAGACCATCGAAGCCCGGACGAAGTAGTGTGTAGCCTGGCCCGTTCAGGTTATATACCCAGCTACTGCACGGCCTGTTATCGTTCGGGCAGGACGGGGGACAGGTTTATGCAGCTGGCCAAAAGCGGAAAGATACAGTATGTGTGTGCTCCAAACGCCTTACTCACGTTCAAGGAGTACTTGATGGATTACGCGTCTCCAGAGACCAGACAGACCGGGGAAGAGGCGATCAAGGAGCATCTCCAGGAGATCCCGAGTGAGGTTTTGAGGGGACAAGTGAAGATGTATCTTGAGAGAATTGAGCGAGGGGAGCGCGACCTTTTTATCTAACGGAATAATAGGAGGAATCGCCCATGAGGACTACGCCGCGTAGCGACAGGCTTCACATCGCGATTTTTGGCAAGAGGAACGCCGGAAAGTCAAGCCTCATTAACGCTTTGACCTCCCAGCCAGTGGCGCTGGTTTCTGATGTACCAGGTACCACGACGGACCCTGTGTACAAGGCCATGGAGCTTCTACCGGTGGGGCCGGTGGTGTTCATAGATACGGCCGGGATTGACGACGCAGGAGAACTGGGAAGGCTCAGGGTGAAAAGAAGCCTTTCTGTGAGCAACTCGGCTGATATGGCGCTGCTGGTCGTGGACAGTCTAACCGGACCGTCTCCAATAGAGCAGAACCTGGCCAGACGCCTTGCGGCAAGAAACCTCCCTGTAGTGGGCGTCCTCAACAAGTCAGACCTCGTTTCCCCGGAAGAAGCCCAAGAACTGCTTGAGCGGTGTAGGGTCGAGATCGGAGTGAACTTCGTAGCTGTTAGCGCTCTTACAGGATCCGGAATTGGTGCCTTAAAAGAAGCCATCATTGGGAAAGCACCGGGCGATTGGGAAGGCCCTCCTATCCTTGGAGATCTGGTGAAACCCGGGGATTTGGTGGTACTGGTCGTGCCCATAGACCTGGAGGCGCCCAAGGGAAGGATAATATTGCCTCAGGTACAGGCTATCAGGGATGTTCTGGACAGCGACTGTTACTGCGTCATGGTTAAGGAAAACAGGCTGAAGGATGCTTTAGAACGCATGACGACTTTGCCAAGACTTGTCATCACTGACTCTCAGGCTTTTGATAAGGTCGCCTCCCAGGTGCCTGTTGGGGTTGGGTTAACATCTTTCTCCATACTGTTCGCGCGCCACAAGGGTGACCTGAAAACTCTGGTGGCAGGTGCCCGTAGGATAGAAAGCCTCAAGCCTGGAGACAGTGTGCTAATTGCGGAAGCCTGTACCCATCACCCGATAGGGGATGACATTGGAAGGGTGAAGATACCCCGATGGTTGGACAAAAAGGTAGGGGGCCCGCTGAAATACACATGGCATGCAGGGGGCGGCTTCCCCGAAGATCTCTCCGGATTTAAGTTGGCCATACACTGCGGGAGTTGCATGATTAATCGAAGGGAAATGCTGGCGCGCCTCAGTGCTCTGAGAGAAGCGGGCGTCCCAGTGGTTAATTACGGGGTCCTCATTTCATATCTTCACGGTATTATGGACAGGGCTCTGGCGCCGCTTGGGTGTACGGATGGAGGAGCGTCTCATCGTGGGACCGAGGGGGTCATTTGAAGATACGCCGCGCCGCATTCTACCCAATTCATTGGGGAGTTAGGCGCGGCCAAGATTTTCATGGCCTTTCATCTAGGCATCAAGAATAAGCGCAGGGAGATAAAGGATGGAACTGCACCGCAATAGAAACAGTGTATGTGGTGCGTCAAGTAATCGCCATCCCGTACTGGAGGGAGAAATTGCCTCTGACCTGGCAGAATTACTGCAA
>DYEP01000157.1 GCA_020725675.1 Symbiobacterium sp.
TCGGAGGGCATGGCCTCTATCACTTTGCCCTTTTTGCCCTTATCCTTGCCGGCAAGTACACGGACCATATCACCCTTTTTCACTTTTAACTTGGATTGCGCCACAGCGTTCCCTCCGTTCGCAGGATCAGAGTACCTCGGGGGCCAAGGAGATGATCTTCATGAATTCCTTTTCACGAAGTTCTCTGGCTACAGGCCCGAATATTCGGGTCCCCTTAGGTTCCTTGTCATCCTTGAGGATGACAGCTGCGTTCTCATCAAACTTTATATGTGAACCATCCAAACGTCGTATTGGCTTCTTTGTCCGGACAACCACTGCGTGAACCACATCGCCTTTCTTGACAACGCCTCCCGGTGCAGCGGACTTCACTGAAGCAACGATGATATCTCCAATGCTAGCATACCGGCGATGAGAGCCGCCAAGCACCTTTATACACATGATCTCTTTGGCCCCGGTGTTGTCTGCCACATTGAGCCTGGTCTGGACTTGAATCACGCCGTGTCCCTCCCTCCAACGACAGTATGTTGCGGCTATTTCGCCCTCTCGATGATCTCAACCACACGCCAGCGCTTATCTTTGCTAAGAGGTCTGGTCTCCATCACCCTGACCTTATCTCCTACCCTGCATTCATTGTTCTCGTCGTGAGCCTTCAGTTTCTTAGTCCTTCTGACACGCTTACCATAAAGAGGGTGAGCCATCAGGCGTTCTACTGCAACAACGCAGGTCTTATCCATCTTGTCAGAAACAACCACGCCCACTCTGACCTTACGCATTGCTCGCTCCTCGGACATAAAAGTCGCCTCCTTCCTCATTGGCCTCAAGCCTTATTGAGAGCCAACTCTCTTTGCCTGAGAATCGTCTTAACCTTGGCAATGTTCTTTCTCACCTGACGGATCCTCATGGGGTTCTCAAGCTGACCTGTGGCCATCTGGAACCGGAGGTTAAACAGTTCTTCCTTAAGACCAGCCAGCTTTCGCTCCAGCTCGCCACTTGACATGGCCCGCATCTCCTCAACCTTCATCAGCTTCACCACCCGCTTGTTCTCTCTTGACAAACTTGGTCCGGATGGGCAGCTTCTGCCCAGCGAGCCTCATCGCCTCACGGGCGACCTCTTCAGGCACGCCCGCCAGCTCAAAAAGGATCAGCCCCGGTTTGACAACCGCTACCCAATACTCGGGCGCGCCTTTGCCCGAACCCATGCGGGTTTCAGCAGGTTTGGCTGTAACGGGCTTTTGAGGGAATATCTTGATCCAAACCTTACCTCCACGCTTGATATATCTGGTGAGGGCCACACGCGCTGCCTCGATCTGGCGGTCTGTGATCCAGCCTGGATCCAGTGCCTGAAGCCCATAGTCCCCAAGCGTAATCTCCGCGCCGCGAGATGCCACTCCTTTTGTGCGGCCCCTGTGTTGCTTTCTCCACTTTACCCTCTTCGGCATCAACATAGGGTTACTCGCCTCCTTTGCCCGCTGCCTTCTCAGGCAAGACGTCACCCTTGTATATCCATACTTTTACGCCGATCTGCCCGTAGGTCGTCTTGGCTTCCGCAAATCCGTAATCAATGTCTGCCCTCAAGGTATGCAGGGGTACCGTGCCTTCCCAGTCCCATTCGCTGCGCGACATTTCTGCACCGCCCAGCCTGCCTGATACCCGGATCTTTATTCCCTTGGCGCCCATTTTCATGGAACGGGCGATCGCCTGTTTCATCGCACGCCTGAATGAAATCCTCTTTTGAAGCGCCTGTGCTACGCTTTCAGCAACCAACTGTGCGTCCAGCTCTGCCACCTTGATCTCGATGATATTGATGGATATTTGCTTATCCTTGGCGATGGACTCCAGTTCCTTGCGGAGTTCTTCCACACCGGTACCACCCTTGCCGATGATCATCCCCGGCTTGGCGGTATGGATGGTGACCTTGGCTCTGTTCGCCCTCCGCTCAATTTCCACTCTGGAGACGCCCGCCCCGTAAAACTTCTGCTTTATGTGATTTCTCAGGGCCATGTCCTCATGAAGGAGTTCGGTAAATTTCTGCTTGTCTGCAAACCAGACAGCATCCCAGTCCTTGATGATTCCAAGCCTCAGTCCTTTCGGGTGTACCTTCTGTCCCAACGCCCTATGCCTCCTCCCTTTCCCGGACTACCACCGTAATGTGGCTGGACCTTTTCAAAATAGGGAATGCCCGCCCTCTTTGCCTGGGATGCCACCTTTTCATGGTAGGTCCTTGGTCAACGAAGGCCTCAGCAATATACAAATTGTCTGAATCCATATCAAAGTTGTGCTCCGCGTTGGCCGCAGCCGAGGTGATGACCTTTGATACAACCGTGGAGGCCCGTTTTGGTACATACTTCAGGATAGCAAGAGCCTCTTTCACCGACTTGCCTCTGATGAGATCCACTACGATCCTGACCTTCCGAGGCGCTATTGCTACATATCTGGCGACGGCCCTTGCTTCATCCGCTTTAGCTTTCGCCATGTGAAAAGCCCCCCTTAACCTTTACTTCAATGCCGTGGACCTTTCGGTATGATGACCGTGGCCCCTGAAGGTCCTGGTCGGCGCAAATTCTCCTAGTTTGTGACCTACCATCTCTTCCGTGATGTATATGGGCACGTGCCTCCGACCGTCATATACCGCGATAGTATGTCCGACCATCTCTGGTACAATGGTTGAAGCCCTCGCCCAGGTCTTAATGACCCTTTTTTCACCGCGGTTGCTCATTTCCATAATTTTCTTCTGCAACTTGGCGTCAACGTAGGGGCCTTTCTTAAGCGATCTGCCCATTTGGTCCCCTCCTTTCACCTATCTGCGTTTCACAATGTATTTATCTGAAGGCTTCGCTTTCTTGCGAGTCCTGTAACCCAGGGCGGGTTTACCCCAGGGTGTCACAGGAGACTTCCTGCCAATGGGAGACTTGCCCTCGCCGCCTCCGTGCGGGTGGTCCACAGGGTTCATCACCACGCCGCGTACGGCCGGTCTTCTGCCGAGCCACCGGGACCTGCCCGCCTTGCCGAGAGAAATGTTCTCGTGCTCCACATTGCCCACCTGGCCTATCGTGGCTCTGCAATCAAGGTGGATCAGCCTTTGCTCACCTGAAGGCATCCTGAGGAGCGCATAATCGCCCTCTTTCGCCATGAGCTGCGCCGCAGCACCTGCAGCACGCGCCAGCTGGCCCCCCTTGCCCGGTTTCATCTCAATGTTGTGGACAAACGAGCCAAGAGGAATGTTGCGCAAAGGAAGTGCGTTCCCCGGCTTTATATCTGCATCTGCCCCAGACTGCACGGTGTGACCGACTTCGAGTCCTACAGGTGCAATGATATAGCGTTTCTCTCCATCTGCATAGTGCAAAAGGGCGATCCGGGCCGAGCGATTGGGGTCGTATTCAATCGCTGCCACCTTGGCCGGCACACCGTCTTTATCCCGCTTGAAGTCGATAATGCGGTAAAGCCGCCTGTGCCCGCCGCCGCGGTGACGAACGGTAACACGCCCCTTGTTGTTGCGACCTGCATCTGCTTTCAAAGAAGCCAGCAAGGACCTTTCAGGCTCCTTCTTCGTTATTTCCTCAAAGGTAGATGTGGTCATTGTACGCCTGGCCGGTGAAGTAGGTTTATAGGTCTTGACTGCCATTCTTCGTTCCTCCCTCTCTCGGCATTGTTACATGCCTTCGAAGAGTTCTATCTTCTGACCGGGAGCCAGGGTGACAATCGCCTTCTTCCAGCTGGGCTTGCGTCCGACAAACCTGCCCATCCTGCGAAGTTTACCCTGCATCTTGACGGTATTGACCTTTGTCACGCGGACCTTGAAAATAGACTCCACGGCCTCTTTGATCTCTGTGCGGTTTGCGTCCATGGCCACAGCAAAAGTGTATTTCCCATCCTGCATGCGCCCGCTGGACTTCTCCGTCACCACCGGTCTTATGATGATATCCCTCGGGTCTTTCACCTGGCCAGCACCTCCTCAATGCGGTCTACGGCGTCTTTGGTGAGCACCAGGTTTTCATGTCGTAAAACGTCGTAAGCGTTCAAATTCTCCGCAAGCACCGTGGAGACATCCGGAAGATTCCTCGATGACAGTTGCAAGTTGCGGTCCGCGGAACCTATTACTATCAGTGCGCCATCGTTGATGTTCAGATTGGACAGCACGGACGCAACCATCTTGGTCTTTGGTTCAGCGAGCGTCCAGGACTCAAGCACTCGGATGCTTCCGTCCCGTACCTTGGCTGACAAAGCCGAGCAGAGCGCAACCTTCCTCGCCTTCTTCGGCAGTTCCAAGGTATAGTCTCTGGGTTTGGGCCCAAATACGATCCCGCCGCCCCGCCAAAGAGGCGACCTCCGGGTACCGTGCCTGGCCATACCCGTACCTTTCTGCCTCCAGGGTTTCCTGCCCCCACCTCTCACTTCCGCTCTGGTCTTGGTAGAAGCAGTACCTCTCCTCAGCGCGGCTCTGTACGTGACCACCGCCTGGTGCAAGAGAGCAGGATTCACTTCCGCTCCGAATATGCGTTCGTTCAGGTCGATTTCTCCAACCTGCTGTCCTTCCGTATTGTAA
>DYEP01000158.1 GCA_020725675.1 Symbiobacterium sp.
AGCCGGCCCGCATAGCGGGCAGTGGGATCACCCAGCTGATCTGCTACCGCCGCATGAGCGAACTCATGAAACACCAGTGCGATTATCAAAGCGGGCAATCTGGTAAACAGCGTCTGGTCAATTGGCATCAGGGCTTTCTTCCCCCTTCATCTTCCTGTCAATATACTCCGCCATGAACTCCAATTCCTGTTCCTTGCTGGTAATCTTTCCGTCCAGTTTGGCCCTGCGGGCTGCATCCATCGCCATTTTGAACAGTACAGACGGTGAATAACCCATCTGTATCAGGTCCCGGCCTGTTGCCTCAAGCTTCACTTCTACCAGGTTCGAAAGATACTGTCTTATCCTGTTGCGCACACGAGCAGACGGAGCCACGGCAAGAAGAAAAGCCACTTCTTCAGGCGCTCTCCCGGATAATGCCTCGTATATGGCGCTGGGCTTCGCGCGGCCCGGGGTATCCAGCTGCTTTAAGATTTCTTCGACACAGCTTACCGAATTCTCAAGGATCGAAGCAGGTCTCTTTTCGAGGCTGAGCTGGCACATCACAAGGTTCGCCTTTCCTGCATGCCGTGCGATTACCAGTAGGTAAGGTACGTACTCGATCACGGGACGCGAAAACACCCGCTCGGATACCTCGGCAAGCGCGCGTTTCGTCCGTTTCAGCTCGCGTTCCAGCACAGTGCTCCAGGGTACATGAAACAGCGGTTCAAACAGGTTAATCTGGGCGAGCGCTTTTAAAGCAGAAGGAGGATCTGGCTCAGACAGAAGGAGTATGACCTCGTTGGTAAGCCGCTGTACACTCACTCTGGAAATTGCGTTCAGCCTCACTGCTTCCATTGCCAGGGTCCGGGTCTCCTTCTCCCACTCAAAGCCATACCGTCCAAGGAACCTCACTGCACGGAATAAGCGGGTCGGGTCCTCGATGAAACTCATGTTATGCAATACCCTGATGATGCGTCTTTTCAGATCATGTTGCCCTCCGTAGTAATCAATGAGGCTCAAGAAGTCGCCCCGGTTGATGGATAGCGCCATAGCGTTAATAGTGAAGTCGCGCCTCGCGAGGTCTTCCTTTATACTGGCAAACTCCACCTTAGGCAGCGCTCCCGAGTACTCATAATACTCGCGCCTTGAGCTGGCCACATCAAGGCACATCTGCCGCATCTGCACTGTGGCAGTTCCGAACTCGCGGTGTACCCGTACTTTCCCTCCGAGCCTCTCGGCCACAGCGTGCGCGAACTGTACCCCGTCCCCTTCGACTGTCACGTCCAGGTCAAAATTTCGTACGCCTAGCAAGAGGTCTCTCACAATCCCGCCCACAAGATAGCACCTGACTCCAAGGCTCGCGGCCACGTGGCCAAGCTCAATCACCACAGATAATATCTCCTCCGGGAGCAGGGATGCAAACCTTTCCGAGAGGTTCTCTCTTTGAGCCAGGCTTTCGCTCTGGTACAGTTCACGGTGCCACCTGGGGTGTTCGTCGCCATACAGCACCCTGAGCAGGTCACTGCGTGTCACTATCCCCAGCAGTACACCGCCGTCCACTACAGGAAGGCGGCCCTTATCGTGTGTGACCATAATTCTTCTCAGCTCTTCAACTGGCGTATCCGGACTTACACTGAGCACGTTCACAGACATATAGGCGCGAACGGGTGCATGTCCCAGCTCGTGTGTGAGCACTTTATCAACGTCTCTGCGGGAGATGATGCCCACAAGCCTGCCTTCTTCGTCGACCACAGGGAGCCCCGAGTGCCCGAGCCTCAACATGATCCTGCTTGCTTCCTCTATGCTTGTATCCGGCCTCACGGTTCTCACCGGAGTGGACATGAGGTCCGCGGCGGTTCTCGCAGGCACTACCGCGCTATCAAGGCCCAAGAGCAGCGCCCGCATGGCTTCTTCAGCAGTCACTCCCTTTAGGCTCACCGATGCGGCCTGCCTGTGCCCTCTCCCGCCCAGCGGCGCAATCAGTTGCGTCACGTCCAGTTCCTGAGTCCTGCTCCTTGCCACCACGTACGTGCGACCTTCCATGTACACAGCTAGAAACAACGCCTCAGCGCCTGAGAGGTCAGCGAGCCTTGAGGCCAGCATGGATAGCCCAGGTATATACCTGTCTCGTGTGGAGACGGCATAGGCTACGTCCACTCCTTTAATCCTGCAGTGACTGAGCCCCGATGCCAGTTCCTGCAGGAGCGCATACTGCTCCCCTGTCATCTGGACCTCCAAAAACTCACTAATTACTTTCAGGTTGGCCCCAGCGTCCAGGCAACAGGCGAGCGCCAGTGCGTCACGCGACGTTGTGCTCTGAAAACTGAGCCCGCCTGTATCACTGTGGATCCCTAAAGCCAGCGCTGTAGCGTCGAGCGTGCTCATCTTGATCCCACGCTCTCTTAGCATTTCCACAAGGAGAGTGGACGCGGCCCCCACTGGTTCGACCCGATGTAAGCCTTGTGCTGCGATATCGCCCGCGGGATGATGATCGATAAGGTGCACTAACTTGCCGTCGAGGAGATCGCGGCTTGCGAGCCGTTCCGACGAGGATGTGTCAACTACTACCACTTCACTCACTTTGCTAGCATCGATCCGGTTCACAGGGACAAACCCGACAAGGTCCTTATGCAGCGAAAGGAACTCTCTCACGCCAGGCGCAAGGCTCTGCGGCAGCACTAAAAAAGCAGCCGGGAACAGCCTAAAAGCTCCCAGCATAGCTCCTAAGGCGTCAAAATCCATATTGTTGTGGCTTACAATCACCTGCAAGGGCGAAGACCCCTCCCCGCAGGTATTATACCATACTACCCACGGCAGGGAAATCTTGCCCAGGGTCTTGACCCGCATGCTCCCACCGGCCGCAGCGCCCACCCCAGAATCCGGCCTTCTCTTTGTCAATCATCAGTCTTACGACCTCACAACGGTTTACACAAGCAGTACAGATAAATGTCTCTGTGTGACACTCTTTCATCGCCACATCAAACCCACGAAAACGGGTGGGCGTCCCCTTCACCGCCTGTTTCGCAAGCAAGGCAGCTCCTATGGCGCCCATGACACGACAATGAAGCGGCACGCGAACATTCATCCCGAGCGCCTCCTCGAAGGCCGATACTATACCCGAGTTACAGGCCACACCTCCTTGAAACATGACAATCTCTTTTATATCCTTCCCTTTGCCCACATTGTTCAGATAGTTCCTTACCAGGGCTTCACACAACCCCTTTACGATGGACTCCACCGGATGGCCCACTTGTTGCTTGTGGATCATGTCCGACTCAGCGAATACTGCGCAGCGGCCAGCGATCCTGACGGACTCCCTGGCGGAAGCGGCAAGTTCTCCAAAGCGCTCGATGGGCACGCCCAACCTGGCCGCCTGGCGATCTAGAAAAGAGCCAGTTCCGGCCGCACATACTGTGTTCATAGCGAAGTCGACCACCACCCCATTCCTTATGATGATGATCTTAGAATCCTGTCCCCCGATTTCTATGATCGTGTGTACGTTGGGCTCTTCGTGAAGCGCTGCCACGGCGTGCGCCGTGATCTCGTTCTTGCACACATCGCCGCCCACGAGCGCCCGGGCAAGAAACCTTCCGCTACCTGTGGTTCCCACGCCCGCAATACGAAACCCGCTCTGGGCTAGCATCGCAAGACCCTGGCTGATGGTTTCGATAGGTCTGCCGCGTGTCTCAAGGTAGAGGGTTTCCAACACCTTCCCATCGCTGGACAGTACGCACAAGTTTGTGCTCACCGACCCTACATCGATACCCAGGTATTCACACACGATTCCTCACCGCTTCTCTCTTGTTTTGAATAAGATCAACGAACGCCTCAAGCCTGGTCTGTATCCCCGCCTCTGCAGAATGTTCATCCAAGATGAGGGTGAGTACGGGGATCCCATACTCTTCCGATACTGTAGGTATGACGCTCTGCGCCACAATCTCAGGCATGCAGGTAAAAGGCATTACATGAACCACGCCATCACAACGCTGCTTCGCCGCTCGCACCGTGTTGCCTACCGATTCCACACCTTCGCCGCCCACAAAGTGAGCCAGATAGGGTCTGGCCTCTTCCTGTAATGACCGATCCCGGTGCATTCGTAGCACATCTGCAATGAGGTTTTGCCTGATGTAGTCCACGAGTGACAGCGTGTTTTCCACGCATACCCCCATCCTCCCCAGTCGCTCTTCTACATCAAGATTGGCGAAGGGTTCGGATATCATGTATATTTCCCCTATTAACCTCACCACAGGTACCCGCTCCCTCCGCACCTTTTTTATGTTGTAGAGCGCTTCCCGAGCGCGGCTCCACAGGCCCTTTACGCTTTCTACCGTGGTGGCGCTGTCAAGCAGCGCAATCTGCTGCTTGTAAACTGCGCTCGTCTGGCCGGTTACGGCCTCAACAGCTCTGACCTGGTTTGCCAGTATATGGATGTCCTCCATTGCCTGAAGCTTCAGCCATGCCACCTCCACGGCTCTTAAGAAGTCGCACAGGCTCACGTTCTGGACCAGCTTGCGAAGCTGGGAAAGGAGTGAGAGGGCATGTCCTTTCGGCGGCTCCAGTACAATAAACTCCATAGGGTACCCTGCATCCGCTAGAATATCCTTCTGGATTGTGGCGTAGTAGCCAAAACGGCACGGCCCCACGCCCCCTGCCATTAATACAGTGTCCGCTCCCAGCTCGTACGCTTCGACGTAGTTACCCAGGTTGAGTTTCAGCGGGTAGCAGATAAACTCAGGAGATAGTCTTGCGCCGATGTTCCTGGTCCTATCAGAGGGTGTTGGAGGTCTTACCACAGTCAGCCCCATCTGTTCAAGCATGCCACCAAGAGGCGCTGTCCAGTCGCCCATCCGAGGGTAGGTAATCTTCACACTTCCCGCCTCCAGAACACCATGTCAGCAAATGCTTCAAGCCTCGTCTGCACTCCAGCCGTCCCTGTGTGCTCATCAATGGTAAGCAGCATGTGCGGCACTCCCCTCTGCCTGCATTCTCTAGACACCACTTCGCCAACCATGGAATCAGGACCGCACCCGAACGAGACCCACTGGATGATCCCATCCACCTTTCGTTGGTTCATATACCAGATTGCTGCAGCCAGTATCTTGTTTTCATAAGTCCAAAACGCGGGCCTGTTCACGCGCCGCTGAATCCTAACCAACGCTGGTTCTGGCACCATGTGGTAATCGTAGACTGTAAGTCCAAGCGCTTGCAGTCGTCGTTTTACGTCCATACCTGATAGCGCATCGGAAATGAGGTATTGGTGGCCGAGAACCGCCACCGCCGGGCCTTGGCCCTTTGGTACCTCGCGAATGGCCAAACTGGAGGTCTTCTGCTTCATGCACGCACTGCGCACTGCTTTTTTAGCAATTCTCTCGTCAAGCCCGAGCTCACGTGCTGCAAGCACTAGTGCATCAGACAAAGAGCCGCCTCGCCTCCTTACATCCACCAGTGGCGAGCAAACCGCGCTGCCCCGGAGAGCCCTTCTTATCATGTCAGGCAGACCCAGGAATTTTGGGCAAGTGTACTCCCGCGGGCAAATGCTTACCACGCGAGGTACGAACACAGAGTCTACGCGCTGAGAAAGCCATCTGGCATGTCCGTAATAAATCTTCACTGGCAGACAAGTCTCATCCACTGCGCTGCTGACCCCAAGGTCAAGGATCTCTCGGGTGGTGTGCGGAGATACCTCCACTGTAGCGCCAGCACATTGGAAAAATGTTTGGAACAATTCACCGAATTCATGGTGAAACAGCGCCCGCGGTAACCCCACGCTGACCATCTAGCGATCACTGCCTCCTGCGTGTTTGTTCCTTCGGCATTCTGTCCATCTCCTGCGGTTTCAATACAGCCGGCCTCTTCCAATGGGTCGGTACGGGCTGTCTCACCAGGACGGTCCAGAGCGCCCCGGCATTAAAGGGTATAAGGGGCCAGAGATAGCTCACCCCGAACGAGCGCCTTGTCGCAAGATATACAAACCACAAGACGAACGCAGCGCCAAGTAACGGCAGACCACCCACATATACCACGACCAGGAACAGGAGCCTTGACAATCTGAGCGCCAGCCCGAATTCCTGACTTGGGGTGGCGAACGTTCCGAGGGCGGCAAGCGCTGTGTACAGCACCGTTTCAGTAGTGAACAGCCCTACCTCAACCGCCATTTCTCCAAGGATCAGCGCACCTATGAAGCCGAGCGCCGTGGCGATGGCATTTGGCGTGTGTATGAGCGCGATACGTATGAGGTCCACACCGATTTCGGCAATAATAAATTGGACTGCTATGTCGATTCGGCCAGCTTCTTTGGGTCCGATGAACTTTAAGAATTCGGGCAACCAATCCGGGCGCTTCGCGAACCCTACCCACAGTGGAGGGCCGACTAGCGCCACAAACATGCCGATGAACCTCACCCACCTGACATATACTCCCACGGGTACCCCTTCCCGGTATTCTTCAGCATGCTGTACATGGTGGAAAAAGGTCGCCGGGATGATGATCACACTGGGTGAAGTGTCCACAATGATGAGGACATGGCCTTCAAGCAGATGCACCACCGCCACGTCCGGCCGCTCGGTGAATCTCACCAGCGGAAAGGGATTAAACCAGTTCCTGCGCGGGACGATAAACTCTTCGACGGTCTTTTCTGCCATTGGTATCCCATCGGTGTTGATGGCTTTCAATTTCTCTCTTACCTGGTTTACCAGATCAAGGTTGGCAATATCTTTTAAGTATACGAGAGCGACGTCCGTTCGTGAGCGTTTTCCCACATGAATGATTTCCGCCCGGAGGCTTGGATCTCGAAGCCGCCTCCGGATCAGTACAGTGTTGAACACCAAAGTCTCGACAAACCCATCCCGCGAGCCGCGGATGACACGCTCAAGGTCAGGTTCGTCTGGATCTCGCCCGGGGTATTTCCTAACGTCAATCAGGATCCCCTGGTTTTCGCCATCTATGACCAGTCCGGCGTTTCCAGCAAGCACCATTGTGATAAAGTCCTCAAAATTATCGGTGGACTCAACTTCTGCGTAGTTGATCTGTTCACGGATCAGCTTAGACGACGCACAGGGTGACAGGTCTCCTGGTTCCAGCATAAAAAGTCTGTCAAGTACCCGTTGAAGAACGTCGTCTCCGATGAAGCCATCCACCCACACTAGCGCAGCCTTCTTTCCGGCTACCCGGATCTCACGAAGGATCACATCGAAGGTCTCACCAACGCCCAGGATATCCTGAAGCCGTGAGATGTTTTCCTCTACCTTTCGGCTGAACTCGTCCTTACCAGTTCTTCTCAATCTCTTCCCCCCATGTCAAACGAAGTGGCCGCAGGCAACCACGGCCACTTCCGTTTCACCACCGGTTCACCTTGAATCTTCCACATATGCCACTTTCACATTGGCCTTGTAATCCACTATCTGCCCGTTCATCACACTGGCCGTAAAATTCACTACCTCGACGCCTGTGACGTTGGGTACCGCCGCGGAGGCTTCCTTTACAGCGTGGGCGATAGCCTCATTCCAGTCCCGTTTTGATTCTCCCACAAGCTCCATCACGCGTACGACTGTCATTATTATCCTGTCCTCCTTTCCTTCACTGTTAGAACAGTAAGAACTGGAGCAGCGCTCCGATGGTCTTACCCACGGTGAGCGCGACCACAAGCCAGCCGATGAATTCGTCCATCCCAAACCGCCTGCATATGATGGGCAGCACGTTCAGCACTTCAGCGAGCGCCGCGGTAAACAGCCCCACGAATATTCCCATCAGCAGCCCAACCACCGCGGGTACCACCTGTGGCAGCGCAAGATGGAACATGAAGCTGTCCACAATTCCCGCAGTAACACCGCCGGCTATTATCGCTCCTTCGTACACCTTAAACCAGTGAGCACTACGGGTTAGGGACACGAGCCGCGGTACAACATCAAGGAGGCTAAGTAGCGCTATCCATGCGGTACCTACCAGCATCCCCTCCGCCACTCCCAGCATCGCCACGAACAGCAATAGCACGTCGGAGTTCACACCCCGCTCCCCTGGCCGCCTTCCGTCTTGCCCGATACACATCTGTCAACGTTCTGCTCATATAGATACATCTCCACCTCAAGCGGGCTAGGTTCGGCTGTGGAATAGCGCCACCTTATGTGCCCGAAGAACAACGCAATGCCGATTCCGATCCCCAGCGAATATGGGATGTTCAAAACAAGTGGATTATCCACTCTGTTTCCCGTGAGAAGGAGATACACGTTGCGATGAACCTGGGGCATGTTGACGTCCGCATGAAAGTTCATGATGGCCATCGCGGAGCCAATAAATAGAAGTAATGTTACTGCCAATGCAAGTGGCAGAGGTGCCCTGGCTGACGGGTCAAGCACTCTCACCACAGTGCTGTCCGATCCGAGCACACACAGCTCTGCCTCTGGAAACTCCTCCTTGACCGCGCTCACTATCTCAAGGGCCGAGATGTTGTACGATCTGCGACCCGCCCGTCCCACTTCGATCTTCAGGAGCTGCTCCTTGTACTCGTCAGCCCCTGCGATCTCCGCAACCTCCCCGAGCCTTACCGGCTCCCCGGGACTTACAATCACCTGTCTCTTCAAGCGTATCCATATCTGAGACAACCCGCGCAGGCCTCCCACCTATCTATGCTGACCAGCCTGGCACCTGCAGGCTGCCTGTTGGGCCTCACAAATCCCAGGTACCACGCGGCAAAAGCGGCCAACAATACAAGTACGGCCAAAAACAGCGCAGCTTTTAGTGATATCGTCCTGCCCGATCTGCTCAACGTGGAACACGTCCCTTAAAGCCTCGTCTTCCAGGTTATTATGTGTCAGATCACAAGATCTAATACGGAAAGGCCGCCCTTTGGGCGGCCTAGGTCAGCAAGTTCCTTATTTTTTCCAATGCAAGCGCCTCTTTCCTCGACACCTGCGCCTGGCTTATGCCGAGCAGTCGCGCAACTTCCGTTTGGGTAAGATCGTAAAAATAGCGCCAGATCAGGATCTTGCGATCAGGAGGGTCGAGCATGCTCACAGCGGTCTTCAGCTGAACGTTTTCCTCCCAGTCATCACGGCAGTCCTCTACCCTGTCCGCAAGGGTCGTCTTCTTGCTCCCGCCTGAGTCGTCCGGCTGGTCGAGGCTCGCCGGGTGCCTCAGACCTTCCAGGGCCTGCGCCAGGTCGGCCGCGTCGCAGCCCACTGCTTGTGCTACCTCAGACACACTTGGCTCTACTCCATTTTCCCTTCTCAATCTCTCCAGTTCTCGCAACGCCCGCACGGCCATGTCACGAGCGCCTCTTGGTACCTTCACTGCTCCGTGGTCCCGAAGGTATCGCCTGATTTCCCCAATGATTACCGTGCAAGCGTACGTCGAAAACTGGTACTTCAACTCCGGGTCAAACCTGCGAATGGCCTTTACCAAACCCATGCAGCCTACCTGAAACAGGTCCTCCTTGTCGTGCAGGCTCGACTCGAACCTGGAAACCATGCTATGTACGAGCCCGAGGTTTCGGCTTACCAGCTCCTCCAGCGCCTCTCTGTCCCCCTGTTTGGCCCTGTTCAGGAGTTCCTCTGGGACACCCTGTTCATTCCTCTTCTCGCACTTCATGACGAGCAGCCGTCTTTGTCATCCTGACGCGCGTGCCCGCACCCGGTGCGGACACCACTTCCAGCTCGTCCATGAAGGACTCCATGAACACAAAGCCAAGACCCATTCTTTCAGGGTCAGTAGAAAACGCAGGCTTTCTCGCCTGCTCTATATCTTCGATCCCGACTCCCGTGTCTTCCACGACGATGCACAGCCGGCTGTGCTCGAGCTCCGCCCGTAACATCACCACGCCTGGGCTATCCCGGTACCCGTGTACGATCGCATTGGTTACCGCCTCCGACACCGCCACTTTGATCTCCTCTATCTCTGCAACCGAAAAAGAATCAAGTGCAGCAAAGGCGGCCAACGTCACCCTGGCAACGCCTACATTTTCGGGCAACGACGCGATTTCCAGACACAATGTGTTCTTCATCTGGCCACCCCCGAAATGCACCGGACGGCGCGTTTTGGGTCATGATGTTCAGGAATGATTCTAAGTACCCCGGAAAGAGTCAATATGCTCCTGGTCTGCTCCGGGACGCCTGCGAACACCATACGCCCCCCGAGCTGTGATACCTTCTTGTAACGGCCCAAAATGGCGCCCAGACCCGAGCTGTCCACAAAGGTCAGACCGGAGCAGTCCACCACGATGTGTCTTGCATTTGCCCTTTCGAATTCGCGGTCTGTCACCCGTTTGAATTCCTCTGCCGTGTGCAGGTCAAGTTCACCATGAGGCGCTACAACCAGCACACGCCCTATGACTTCTGTGTCAATCCTCACTGCTACCTGGCAAAATGGATCCCTGCCGATGGAAGGCAGGGGCTTGCCTGTCCCTCCTTATCTGTTAAACTCAACTTAGATAGCAGGAATACCTGCCTAAGTTGGCAAAAGTAGTTCAAAGGTTTCCGGGAAAAGGATTTTACCTCCTGGCAGTTCGACTGCTTGCGAAAGAGCCACCTTTCCCGGGTCAAAT
>DYEP01000159.1 GCA_020725675.1 Symbiobacterium sp.
AGTGAGGGGAGGATGTCACTAGGGCAGTGGAGGAATTTGTACAAGAGAAGCGAAGACATGCTACGTCGGGCAGATGCCGCGAGATCAGTTTGTAGGCCCATACCGCATTGCTGCGCAAAGGGGGGAAGGCCACGTTATACGGGGGATAACACCTCCGGGTATTTGGCCGTGTTTGTGAAGATTGTTGATGTACTGCTCTGGGCGATCCGGGCAGGTGCATCGGATGTTCATCTGACGGTCGCTTCTCGTCCCGTATTCCGTATTAATGGGATACTCGAAAAACCCGAAGGTCTACCCGTCCTGACCACTTCAGATACAGAGGAGTTTTTCTGTAGTATAGCAGATGCCAAGGTGAGGGAGAAGTTTGAGCGGTTGGGCGAAGTGGATTTTTCCTGCAGTGTGGCTGAGGTAGGCCGTTTCAGGTGCAACGCTTTCCGCCAAAGAGGAGCCGTTGCGCTGTCCATCCGTATCGTTCCACACTTTATCCCGTCTCTTGAAACGTTGGGGGTACCTGCAATAGTGGGTGAGATGGTGTGCGATAAGTCCGGGCTGTTCCTTGTTACGGGACCAACCGGGAGCGGCAAATCGTCCACCCTGGCAGCTATCGTAGACCGGATCAACTCCAAAAGAAGCTGTCACATCATTACACTGGAAGACCCCATTGAGTATTTGCACCGCCACAAACAGGCCATTGTGAATCAAAGGGAGCTCGGTGTGGACACCTACTCGTTTGCGGCGGCATTACGGGCGGCATTGAGACAGGACCCGGATGTGATACTTGTCGGAGAGATGCGGGACCTTGAGACCATCTCAGTAGCACTGACTGCTGCTGAGACAGGCCACCTGATACTTTCCACGCTTCATACAGCAGATGTAACACAGGCGGTGGAGCGAATAGTGGACGCGTTTCCGCCTTACCAGCGAGAACAGGTCAAGGTACAGCTCGCGTCGGTTCTCCTTGGCGCACTATCTCAACAGCTTGTGCCAAGAGCTGATGGGCAAGGCCGTGTGGCGGCTTTCGAGGTACTCGTAGCGACTCCTGCAGTGAAGAACCTAATTAAGGAAGGAAAAACGCATCAGATACTGTCGGCGATACAGACAGGCGTCCGTTACGGCATGAGGACGATGGATTCAAGTTTGCATGAACTGCTGCAAAAAGGGCTGATTTCCGAAGAGGAGTTCCGGGCAAGGGTCAAGGCGCCTGGTAGTTTCAAATAAGTGGGGGCGTATCTTACCTAAACTTTTGCCTGCGGTTAACTATTCCGGAAGATTGATTCTTTCCAGCGTAAGAGTTTTGCAAATGAAACTGAGTACTACCCTGCATCCGAACTGCCACCTCACTGTGTTCTGCTCCACATGTACAGCACTTTAATCCGATACCTTCCTGCACTTGCGGGCAAAATGGTAACCGACGGAACGGTTTGTGTTG
>DYEP01000160.1 GCA_020725675.1 Symbiobacterium sp.
CTGAGGTTCGCCATCAGGGAAGGCGGGCGGACCGTAGGGGCAGGCGCAGTCACGAGCATCGAAGACTAACCGACAAAAGCCGGGGGCGGATCGCTCGCCCCCGGGTAATACACACTTATTGACAGTGACACTGAATTATGATAAATTTATAAAGCATTTAAGGTGCTTAGTTTCTCCTGTATTCCGCGGAGGTGCCCGGTATGAGGGTCATAATAACGCTTGCATGTACCGATTGCAAGAGAAGAAACTATACGTCAACAAAGAACAAGAAGAATGACGCCGGCAGACTTGAGATGAAGAAGTATTGCCCTTTCTGCCGTACGCATACAGTTCATCGTGAAACCAGGTAACGTTGCGGGCCTGTAGCTCCAACTGGTAGAGCGGCGGACTCCAAATCCGCGTGTTGGGGGTTCGAGTCCCTCCAGGCCTGCCATATGCTTTCAAAATTTACGCCCACCAGAGGATGTGGTACAGGTGAGTGTGAAAGGGACAACGCTGCGGGTCGGCCGCTTCTTACGCGAGGTAAGATCTGAACTCCGTAAGGTTCAATGGCCCAACCGCAGAGAAACAGTGGTTTTAACAAGTGTGGTTGTTGGCTCTGTAGTCCTCGTTGTGGCGCTGGTCTGGGTGGTGGATACCATATTAAGCCTGATTCTTGGGCTTGTAATCAGATAAGATCAGGAGGTGGGGGGCCGCGGTAGGGTCCCTTCAATTTATGGATAAGAACTGGTATGTTGTCCACACCTACTCCGGTTATGAGAACAAAGTCAAAGCCAACCTGGAAAAGCGGGTTGAATCGATGGGCATGGAAGATAAGATCTTCCGAGTAGTTGTGCCCACTGAGGAGCAGATGGAGTTCAAAGACGGGAAGAAGAAGATTACCAAGAAGAAGTTCTTCCCGGGGTATGTTATTGTTGAAATGGTAATGTCTGATGATTCCTGGTATGTAGTCAGGAATACTCCCGGAGTGACCGGGTTTGTGGGGAGCGGTAATAAACCCATACCGCTGCTCCCGTCGGAAGTGAAGAATATTCTGCGCCGTATGGGACTTGATGAACCGAGGCCGAAGGTGACCTTCCATGTGGGGCAGAATGTAAAGGTGATCTCTGGCCCATTCGCTGGATTCGTTGGCTCCGTGCAGGAGATCTCTGCAGACCGTGGCAAACTGAAGGTGCTTGTTTCAATGTTCGGCAGAGAGACTCCCGTGGAGCTTGAGTTTTCGCAGGTAGAAGAAATATAGGTAGTCCAGAGGAGGCAATGCCATGGCTAGAAAGGTCGTTGCTGTAGTCAAACTTCAAATACCGGCCGGGAAGGCAACGCCAGCGCCTCCTGTTGGCCCTGCCCTGGGCCAGCACGGAGTAAACATAATGGCCTTCTGTAAGGAATTCAATGAGAGAACCGCCAGCCAGGCAGGGCTGATTATTCCCATCGAACTGACTGTGTTTGATGACAGGTCGTTCAGCTTCATCACAAAGACCCCGCCAGCGGCTGTTCTTCTGAAGAAAGCTGCTGGTATAGAGTCGGGCTCAGGTGAACCTAACAAGAAGAAGGTGGCGAAGGTCACCCGGGCAAAGGTACGTGAGATCGCGGAAATGAAAATGCCCGATCTGAACGCTGCTAGCGTAGAAGCTGCAATGAGATTGATTGAGGGGACAGCCCGGAGCATGGGTATTGAAATAGTAGATTAACCTCGTTCTCCGGTGGGAGGATACGTCCGTTTGGACCACAAAGGAGGGTTAAACAGTGGCAAGGGAAGGCAAGAAATACAAAGAATCAGCTAAGCTCGTTGACAGAGAACGACTGTATGAGCCCGAGGAGGCAGTCAGTCTGCTGAAACAGACTGCCAAGGCGAAGTTTGACGAGACTGTGGATGTTGCAGTTAGACTCGGTGTGGATCCGAGACACGCGGATCAGATGGTAAGAGGCGCCGTGGTTTTGCCGCACGGGATAGGCAAGGAGGTCAGGGTACTGGTCTTTGCCAAAGGTGAAAAGGCCAAAGAGGCAGAGGCGGCCGGGGCAGACATAGTCGGTGCAGAAGATATTGTGGAAAAGATCCAAGGCGGCTGGCTGGAATTTGATGTGGCAGTGGCCACACCGGATATGATGGGGATGGTAGGCCGTCTTGGCAAGATACTTGGACCGAAAGGACTCATGCCTAATCCGAAGACAGGCACGGTCACTTTTGAAGTAGCCAAGGCGATCAAGGAGATCAAAGCTGGGAAGATCGAGTATCGCACTGAAAAGACTGGGATTGTACACGCGCCCATCGGCAAGGTTTCCTTCTCCGAGGATAAGATTCTCGACAACTATTACACACTCATGGAAGCGCTTATCCGTGCCAAACCAGCTGCAGCCAAGGGGCAGTACATCAGGAGCGTCACCATGTCTGCCACCATGGGGCCGGGGATCAGGATTCATCCTCAGAGAGTTACCAAGAAGGCGTAGCAAGCGAATAAATATCTCACCATTTGCCATAGACAGTCGGTGTCAAGATATGACTTAATGGGCAGCTGCCCGCCTACCGAGGCAAGATGGACTGACGAGCCTGTTTTCGGGGCCTTTCTCCATTTTGCGCGGAGAAGGCCCTTTTTAGGTTTGGTGAAAGGGAGGTGGAACTGTTTGACCAGGAGCAAAGAGAAAGAACTGGCGGTCCGGGAACTCAACGAGAGGCTCAGCCGCGCAAAGTCTGCCGTCCTTGCGGACTACCGGGGCCTGAATGTAGCCCAGGTTACGTTGCTCAGGCGAAAACTGCGTGAGGCCAACGTAGAGTTGAAGGTGGTAAAGAACACCTTAACCAGGCTGGCTGCCAGGGAAGCGGGCATTGACGGGCTTGACCCTTACCTTGAGGGGCCTACTGCCATCGCCTTCAGCGACGAAGACGTGGTCGCGCCGGCCAAGTTGCTGCTGCAATTCGCCAAAGACAACAAGCAGCTGGAGATCAAAGCTGGAGTGGTGGAGGGCAGAGTGTTCGGAGTGGATGCTGTAAAGAGGCTGGCTGAGCTGCCTCCAAAGGAAGTGCTTCTTGCCCAGGTGCTGGCAGGTATGCAGGCACCGCTCTCCGGCATGGCTTCAGTACTCGCTGGCCCCATAAGGAAGGTTATGTACGCATTAACAGCTATCCGGGAAAAACAGGAATCGATTACCCAAGGCGCATGAATTCAAGGAGGTGCCAATATGTCTAAAGTTCAGGATGTTCTTGAAATCGTAAAGGGCATGACCGTTTTGGAACTAGCAGAGCTGGTAAAGGCTTTTGAGGAAGAATTTGGTGTAACTGCAGCTGCTCCTGTCGCGATGGCCGCGGTGCCAGCTGCAGCCGGGCCGGCGCCTGCTCCTGTGGAAGAGGAGCAGACCGAGTTTGACGCCATCTTGAAAGATGTAGGCAACCAGAAGATCCAGGTCATCAAAGTAGTTCGTGAGCTGACTGGTCTTGGACTTAAAGAAGCGAAAGATCTGGTAGACGGAGCTCCCAAACCTATTAAGGAAAAGGTCTCCAAGGAAGTGGCTGAAAACATCAAGGCCAAACTGGCTGAGGTAGGAGCAACTGTAGAGATCAAGTAACCGGGAAGGAGGGTACGGCCAAGGCCGTACCCTCTCTGTCAATTCTCAGTGGACCTTGCGATCTCCAGGTTAGCCGGCGATACCTGCCTGCTTCGTGCACATGGTGTACTTCGCAGTCTTATTTTGATATACTCAGTATAGGGGCAACTATGGGAAGCTTCTATATTCTGGCTTTCATGGGTTATACTGTAGGCCAGCTGCCTGTCGAACAGGTCGTAAGGCGTCTCTTTCCTCCGGGCCACCCGCATGCTGAAACCTCATCATTCCTCTTTTCTGAAGCATTGAAGGGGCTATTCAGCATCAGCATCGCAAGGCTCTGGATCGGTACTCCTTTTGCTCTCGTTGTGGCGGGATTGTTTACGCTGATAGGGCAGATGTGGCCATTCATCCCCAGTGCGCCTCACTACTGGCGAGGCGTCATCATCGTTTCCATCACGCTTTCGTCTTTGTCTGCCAGAGTGTTCACTCTCGCTGTGGTGGTCGGGATCTCGGTGCTGCTTGCGACCCGGTCGCTATCAGCCACGCCGGTGCTCACCTCTCTTACTATCCCTGTGCTGGTACTGCTCAGCCGGAAACCCGACATCTATTTCGTTTTCAGCACTCTTGCGGCCGGCATCATCAGTTACCAGTTTATTGATCTATCCGACAACGGTACTTGCCTGGCCTCGACACGCTATCGGATGGTTAAGTCAGTTATGCGCAAGACGTTTGTGTTCGTCTCCATCGTATCGATACTGCTGCTCTTTTACCTGAACCGATATGTCTACCGCGGCTTTGGTATGCACGTTGACCTGTTTCGGAGGGGCCCGTCCTCTTTTCCTGTAGTCGCGCTGACCTTTGATGACGGCCCCCACCCCTATTACACTAACCAGATCCTCGACATCCTGAAAGAAAACGGTGTTCGTGCCACATTCTTTCTGGTAGGCAAACATGTCGAGATGTACCCTGACGTGGTCTTACGAATATGTGAGGAGGGGCACGAAATTGGCAACCACACCTACTCCCATCAGCGTATGCTTGGAATGTCGGCCAAACAGGTAATGCATGAAATCACCCGGACCGAAAACGCCATACGGGATGTCACAGGGTATGAGACAAGGCTATTTAGACCTCCGCAAGGCCTGTATACCAGTACTGTTCTCGAGGTACTGCAGGAAATGAAGTATACTATGGTATTATGGTCAGTGAGCTCTCAGGACTGGGCGGAGCCCAGCTGGCGGCAGATCGTAAGAACGGTACTCAAAAGCACGGGGTCCGGAGATATCATTCTCTTTCATGATAACGGGGATCTCCTCGGCGCCCAGGGTGGAGACAGGTCAAATACCGTACGGGCGCTCCCCGTCTTGATCCAGGGGCTCAAGCAGGAAGGGTACACCTTCGTAACGTGTACGGAAATGATGGTGTTAAGAGGCTTGAGCGGAGAGAGGTGATGCGAATGGACACCGTTTTAGAACCTGCGAGCAAACGTGATATCAATGCAGTAGCAGAGATTTTTCTCGACGCATTCCAAGACAGCGTAAAGTCCGTCCTGGGAGGCTCAATGCCCAGGGTAGACGCCGTCTCCGACCTCTTCTCCTTTGTACTGGAGTGTGAACCCCAGTCGTTCCTGGTAAGCAAGAATAAGGGTGAGGTAACCGGTTACTGCATTGCGCTCAGTAGTCTCAAAGCGCTGTGGTTTAAGACACTGTTTTCCGGGGTATGGTTGAGGTGGCTTGTGAGATGGATTAGCGGCCGGTATGAGATTAGTTTTGGGAAGATGATGCGCGTTATAGGCAATAAGATCCCATTTGTGTTTTCCACCCATAATTATCGCGCAGCAGATGCACAAATACTGTCCATTGCAGTCAAGCAGGGGCATCGCGGCAAAGGCCTCGGCAGGATGCTTCTTAAGTATGCGCTGGACTCCCTGAGAAGGCGTGGGGTCAAGACGGTTAAACTGGAGGTAAGACCATACAATGATGCAGGTATCCGCCTGTATACAAAGATGGGTTTCGTAGAGAGGGGCCGTACCAGAGATGTGGGAGGTCCCTGGATTGTGATGACCCTCGACCTCTGCACTTAAGGAAGGCCGGTGGCGCGAGCCAGAAGCACCGTTCACCCCACATATATTCTGTAGAATCTGTCCCAATGAAATACAGCGACGTAACGCAATTTTCCATCAAAAACTGGCTGTCAAGGGACAGTGAAAATGTCACCCCCAAAACGCCTTAACGGGACAGAGAAAATGTCACCCCCTTAAGTAGCGGGTAAGAGATTATCGTGGGGCAAAGAGATCGCTTTTTTAGGCGGGTTAATGGGTATACGCCGC
>DYEP01000161.1 GCA_020725675.1 Symbiobacterium sp.
GTTACAAACGTCGGAAGCATACTTGCCACGATGATGCTGTTTTCTGTTTATGGATATGCCGTCAGATCTACATACGACGAGGACAAGAACGGCGCTCTCCTCTTTCTTAAAGGCCTTCCCCTCTCGGACACCGCCATTGTCTGCAGCAAGTATCTTTCCACACTCGTGGTGGCCGTGTTCCTGGGAGTCTTCTTTCAAGGCCTGGCAGCGCTTAGCGAGGGGGTCATCGCGCCCGGGCTTGGTCTCGGGCCGGCTGCAAAGGCCTGTGTCGACACAGGGACGCTTCTCCGCAATTCCCTTGGTAACGCTGCGATTGCCTTTGGCGTCACCATGGTGATGCTCAGCATTTATCTAGCCATGTTCTTCTGCATGGGATACGCGAGAGCGGCTGCCTACAATCGCTTCGTCATGCTCGGCTTGTTCGCATTCGTCTTCGCCGCCGCCTCGGTGGTTCAGAGACTTTCTCCTGAGCCTCCCGGGTGGGTGATAGCCCTCGGGCAGTCTCCGTGGACTCCTCTGCTGGCAGCCGCTGTAGGCCTGGGCATCTACGCCCTGGGCTGCGTGGCATCAGTTATGAGGGTTCATACAAAGGATTGGACGTAAGAAGCGAGCTGTGAGGCCCGGCACCGCTTCTGCCTGTCTCATACCGGGTGGACTCCCGCAAGTGCAGTGTACCTTCAGCATATGAGCCGGACGCGGGGCTGTCTGTGCCGGGCCTCAACGCCTTCTCACCCGAGCTTGGGCGACCTGTGCCTTCCTGCGCCGAGGAGGGGTGACTCGACGGCGTTTCACGCGGCAGCGCAGTGTGGCAATTCCTGATGTAGGCGGAGCCGATGCGGTCGAGGATGACACTGGGGGGCGCGCGTGTTACAATCTGGATGAAGCGAAGTAAAGCGCAGAAAAGCGAAGCGCAGTGTACACGCGGGCACGCAGACGGCTGGGGCGATGGGATCTTGCTTTAGAAGTCTCTTGCAGGGGCGCCCCGAACTTGGATTTCCTACATGAGTCGGGGGTGTCGTATGGAGCAGCAGAATAACGCAGACGCGCAGACATGTGCGCATAGGGTGGCTTGGGAACAGCGGCAAAGAGAATGGGCCAGGTTCCACGCTTGGGAGCAGTCATGTCCCGAGGCCTGGCCTAAGTGGGACCTGGCTGCACGGATCAAATGGTATGCTTCAGCCTGGGAACTCGCGAGGCAGTTTGACCCGCAATGGGCTGACGGATCCATTGACTGGGGCAAAATCCGACGTATCAAACGCTGGCGGGAGGTTATCACAGAGTTGGGGGCGCAGCGATGACAGATCTCGAAGACACTGTAATGCAGGTCTGCAGACTGCTGGAACGGCTCGGTGTCCCCTACATGGTCATCGGCGGTTTTGCCACCCTTATCTGGGGCGAGCCACGATTGACACGGGACATTGACGTCACCGTTGCCATCGAGATGGATCGGGTCGCGGAATTCGTGGAAAGCCTTCCAGCGGCATTGAGACCCGCCGTAGCAAATCCCGCTGACTTTGCGCGCCAGACTCATGTGATTCCTCTTGCTTCCGACAAGGGCATGCGCATCGACCTTATCGTTGCCAGCTTACCGTATGAACGCACCGCCATTGAACGTTCTGTCCCGGTTTCCGTTTCGGGACACGAGATTCGTATCTGTTCTCCTGAAGATCTTGTGATCCATAAAGTGATCTCTGACCGCGCCAAAGACCGCGAAGATGCCCGCGGCGTCATCCAACGCCATGGGGATAGGTTTGAGCGAAGTTACGTAGACCCGATCATCCGGGAACTCAGCGAGATGCTGGCCCGTCCCGACATCTGGGAGTTCTACAAATCTTGCTTTACCGGAGGTCAGTGATGACCTCAGTGGCATCTCCAGTCCTGGCCCGATGGCTGTAAGTTATACTTTACAATTATCCTGGGCAAAATGTAAAATATATTTGACACAGCGAATCGTCGATCACTTCCTGGGCAGAAGGAGGTCTTCTCCCATGGGCTTCATCCCCGAGGAACAGATGCTCAAGGTGTTGCTAGGCCTCAACCCGTGGTGGGGGACAGGGGCTACACCTAGAGAACTGACAAAGCCTGTAAGGCGAGCCGCTTTTCACGAGGCGAGACGGTTCCTGTACCATGCGCCTATAAGACGTGCTGTTGTTCTCTCCGGCGCCCGAAGAGTGGGCAAGACCACAATAATGTACCAAATGATCGAGGATTTGCTGGCAGACGGTGTGCCTCCAAAGAGTATCCTCTATGTGACTTTCGATCACCCTTTGCTGAAGTTCTTCAATATCGGCCAGATAGTAGATTCCTTTAGACACAATATAGCCCCACAAGGAGAGAACGAGTCCTACCTGCTCTTTGACGAAATCCAATACGCATCGGAGTGGAACAACTGGTTGAAGGTGCTCTACGACCACAGCCCGGGTGTTCACATCATGGCCACTGGCTCAGCTAGTCCAATTCTGGCAGCGAAGTCCTCGGAGAGCGGGGTAGGAAGATGGACGATGGTTCACGTTCCTACTTTGTCATTTTACGAGTACACTCAGATCGCTGGTGTGAAGGGAGCGCATGTCCCGCCAGCGGAGTTTAGGCTGAACGACCTTTGGGAAGTGGACGCACGTTCTCTTGCCGGGCTGGTGCGTCCTCTATATGGTCTAGAGGAGCACTTTCATCGGTACCTCCTAATAGGCGGGTTCCCTGAACTCGCACTAGCAGATGACACAGCAATCGCTCAGAGGATTCTCCGCGAGGATGTCGTTGACAAGGTGCTGAAACGGGACATGACTGCCGTCTTCGGCATCCGCAGTGTGGCAGAGCTTGAGAAGATATTTCTCTACCTGTGCCTTCATAGCGGCAGTATCATAGCCTACGATGCGATTGCGAAAGCAATCGGGATCTCACGGCCGACTGTTGCCAACTTCGTGGAGCTTCTGCGAGCAGCAAACCTCATCTATGTTAGTAATCCTTTCGAGGTTGGTGGAAAGAAACTCCTCAAGTCGAGGCCAAAGATCTATCTGACTGATGCTGCGCTGAGGAACGCCGTCCTCATGATGGGGGAGGATCTCCTGGCCGACCCGGATGAGATGGGCATGGTCGTTGAGACCACGGTGTTCAAGCACCTAGCGTCGTACTACTCGTCTTTGGTCCCCAAGATTGGCTACTATCGTGACAGCAAGAGCGGAAAGGAATTAGACATTGTAGTGTCATTGCCGTCGGGTAGGCTTCTTGTGGAGGTAAAGTACCGCGATACCGCCCGCGTCAACGAACACGAGGCCATTGTGACGCTGTCCAATGATGAAGAAGCTACGGGTTCGGTCGTGGTCACGAAGCGTTTCGATGATTATGGTGTCGTCCGGGGGGTATCTCGAGTTCCCATAATCAAGATCCCGGCATTTGCCTTCCTCTACTTGGTTGGCTTTGCTGAGAGATGGAACGCTGGGTAAACTGTGGGCCTAACGATACGCGATGCCGGATCGTTGTTAATAACGGTCCGGCATCAATCCTGACAGGTGGTCTACGTCGTCCATAAATCCGCTGTCTCCGCAAGGCATGAGGACTCAACCTACGTGGATGGCTGCGAGGGCAATCAGAGAGTCACCCAGTACCCTAGAAGAATTCCAGTAGTGAGTCCAAGACCGGTCAGGACGTAGGTTTTCACAGTGCCCGCGTTGGCAGGCGCAAGTTCCTGAGTCGCGTCATAAGCAAGCCAGCAGACCCGGGTGGGCTCGATAGGCCTCAACGCTTCCCGCAAGCCCCAGGAGCAGCCAAGGGCTGTGGAGGTAGATGGCTAAGCCTACAACGGAGGCTTCCGCTGCTCCCATCATTATCGCGTAGACCACTCTCGCCCTCGCCCGCCCCATGCGAACCACCAGATTACGTTTGTTGGCGCGCCGGTCAGCTTCGTAATCCGGAAACTCGTTGATCCACAAGACGGCCGCAATGAGAATGCCAAGGGGAACACCTACAAGGAGTGGCCTTGCCGACAGTTGCCCCGTTTGGACCACGTAGGTGCCCAACATCAGCAAAGGCCCGAAAGTGGTGCCCACTGCAAGCTCTCCCAGGCCGCGGTA
>DYEP01000162.1 GCA_020725675.1 Symbiobacterium sp.
CGTATGATTCACACGACTGGGTGGCAGTGATGTCTGTGGTATAGACACGAAGGAGAAGTTTCAGAACTTTGCTATTATTACACTACACTGCCGGACGCAAGCGAAGATAAAGTACGGGAGGGTTATGGATGTGCACTAAATTTGACTTTTTTTCAAAACCCATGGACACAAGTTTCTTAGGCAGGCCCCACGAGTACCTGCCCCGCCGGGTTTACAGCACAACGCAGACTGATTGGCAGGAGCGGGTGAACTTTTACCGGCTGAGGGAAGAGCGTCTCGCCCGCGCCAAAGAGATGATGGAAAAGCACGACTTGGGCGGGCTCATTCTGTTTGTGGGAGAGAACATACGCTACGTCACCGGGGTGTGGCAGGGCAACTGGAAGAACAACATTTTTATCCGTTATGCGGTACTGCCCCGGGGAGGGGAGCCCGTTCTGTTTGAGACAGTCGGGTCAGACATGGAGTGCGCCAAGATCGATGCACCATGGATGGGGGACAGGATACGTCCGGCGATCACCTGGAAATGGGCGGAACAGGCGGAGGAGTACATGGCCAAGCGTATGGCCCACAGTGTTTACGAGGTATTAAAGGAGCATGGCGTGCAGAACGAGAGGATTGGCATCGACGTGATGGACCTGCGAGGGTACCAGGAACTGACCGGGCTTGGGGTCAACATAGTCAACGCCTGGCCTGCCATATCGGAAGCGCGCGTGATTAAGACGCGTGACGAGATCGAGTGCCTGAAGATATCCAGCGCATACGGGGACGCGGCGATGTGGATGGCGATCAACGAGTGGGTAAAGCCCGGGGTAACTGAGTCATACATCTGCGCAAAGGTGAACGAGTACCTGTACGCCAACGGGTTTGACTTTGTGTACGACATCATAGTGGCCTCGGGAGGGAATACGAGCCCGTACCGGCGGTGGCATACGGACAAAGTAATCAGGCAAGGGGACCTTGTAATCATAGACATCAACGCGATAGGGCCAGGCGGGTACTTTGTGGACTTCGTCAGGTGCTTTAAGGTGAAGGGTAAGCCGACGCAGAAGGAAAAGGACCTGTACAAAGAGTGTTATGATTCGCTGTACGCGGCGATAGCGGAGATAAAGCCGGGGGCGACGACGGCGGACGTAGCGAGCCGGTTCCCGGTGTACGCGGACGACAAATATGGGAGCGTGAGCCTGCAGCAGTTTGCGCACAGCATAGGGCTGACGCTGTACGAGGGCATGTGGATATCCCGGGCGTACTCGCTGAACTACCCTGCGGAGATCAAGCAAAACATGACGTTCGCCATAGAAACCTTCGCGGGACACCCAGAACTTGAACAGACAGTACGTCTTGAGGAGAACCTGGTAGTGACAGAAAGCGGAGTGGAGCTTTTGACCAAGTGCCCCTTTGAAGAA
>DYEP01000163.1 GCA_020725675.1 Symbiobacterium sp.
CGGGGCATGACCCTGTGGGAAAGGGGAGGGTGGCACCCCTCATGGCCAAGGTGATGATGGCGGTCCACCGCCGGAATGCTGGCTAACCTCTCGCATCCCGATGGATGCCTCTCACTTTAGTGAGGGGAGGATGTCACTGAGCGAAGCCGCCAAATTGGGTTTTCGTCCAAAGTAATCGGCAATTTGGTGTGTGCTGTGCTTCCTGTAAAAGGGATACTGCAAACCCTCTAAGCCACAGTGTCATACATCTGATCTGAGGTTTCTGACTCTATCCTTCAAGGCGCAGGCGCATCGGCTACTCCAGGCGTTCTACGATCATGGAGGCAGTGAGAATCAGAAGCTGGCCAACCCACCATTTCCGTATGTTATATGCTCTGTGTAATTTCTTTGCTCGTCATGCCCCAAAGAAACGTTGCACCGGCGATCTTCTCATGGTGGGCGCAGAACTGCCCAAGTACGATAGCGATAGATTCATTCTTCTTTTTCAAAGTCGCCCTTGCTTGCGCCGCAAACTGGACATACCCAGTGGGCAGGCAAGTCCTGAAAGGGGGTACCCGGAGGTATATTCCCATCAGGGTCACCTTTTTCGGGATCGTAGATGTACCCGCACACTTTACAGACATATCGGTCCGTGTGCTTTTGTTGGTCCTTGGGGATGAATGTGGGAGCGGTATGGGGGGTGCTCCCTTTCTTCACCTGCTGGTAGTAGGCGTAAGTCATAGGGACACCCTCTTTTAGTACTTGTGCATCAGTCACTTTGCACCAAAATAGAGTATGTGTTCCGGCGTCCATCGTCCCGATGACTACGGCTTCAAGATAGGCCAGGGTGTGGTCTGTAAGGTAGGGCAGACCGCTACCTGTAAGTCCAAAATTCACACCGCTGAACTTATCTGTGTCCCTGCCGCTGCGAAATCCGAAGTGCCCTATCAAAGAAATAGGTGTATCCTGTTCCAGTATTGAAACAGACAGGCGGCCTTCTTGAGCAATATACTCGTGAGTGAGGTTCTGTTTGTTAAGCCCCGCAACTATGGTTACGGGATCGGATGAGACTTGTATCAGAGCGTTGGCAGCCTGCCCATTTAGAGATTCCCCTCTCTTGGATGCCACAATGTAAAGGCCGTAACTTATTCTGTGCATCGCCTTCAGGTTCATTGCATCGCTCTCCTTGCATTTAATGTTCGGATTCGGCTTGTTAATCTCACTTCGGTCGTAGCGAAGGAAAAGACTCAAACGTTGAGCCTATTTACGACTAATGCCAGACACAACTTCGCCTCTTGGGCAGCACTTCGGTCCTCTTTTGAGGCTCTCCGCAGATCCGTACGCCCAGACGAACAAGAACATTGGTCTGTTCCGCTTGGGCACTATTCAGTACCGGTGGTTGGCCATTTGTATTATGTGCAAGATGCACCACCAGAGAAGGCTCTCTACCGTTGGCTTTTGGCCGTGGCAAACTCAGTACATTCGTGATTGCTCCTTCCAGATTCATTCGTAGGGTGGCAAGGCTTAGTATTGGGATGAATATGTAACGTGCATCTTAGCGAAATGCGTCACCTCTTTGATCCTCGCTGACTGCAAAATGACGACCTGCCTGGAGGGCCTTATCCAAAGCAGTAGGATGATCCCTGATCGCACCCTTGTCATCTACACCTCGAAAACACAACCAATCCAAAAGGTTGAAGTTTATGACATTGCAAAATACCTTAGCCACCGAATAGGCGTTCTCACAATGTTGTTTATTCCTCAATCCACCTACACATATGAAAAAAGCGGGTCTTCCTTCTTCCTCTCTCACCGGGGGTCTTCCTAACTTATACTTCGCATGCCACCAGCACTGGAACCGATCAATAAAGGTCTTGAGCTGGCCTGATACGCTGCCGAAATAAATTGGGGTTGCCATGACTATGGCGTCAGATGAGCCAATCTTCGGGTAGACCGTCTGCATGTCGTCATTGAGGATACATTCGCCGGTAGAAGCGCACTTATCACAAGCCTGGCAGGGTTTGAACTTGAGGCCGTTCAGCCTGATTGTGGATGCCTTCCATCCCTGTTCCTGCACACCTCTCACAAACGACTCAAGTAACAGTTCACTATTTCCTTCACGGCGCGGGCTTGAAGAGATCGCAAGCAGCGACTTCAACACATCTCACCCCTCATGTGCGCTTGACCAGTTCTCCATCCTCAAAACGAGACCCACTGCTAAGCGCTCAATAGCTCAAGACTGACCTCTGCAAAGTAGCGCAAGACTTGGGTTACCGGCAGCATATTCGGGTGTATCACCAGGTATCCAGCTACTTCATGCAGGAAGATTCCACAGAAAACCGATAAAATCCTCTGGTGTAGAGAGGAGGGCTTCTTGCAGCATCCGGCAAGTCACTGAGGGGCAGCCATTCTGAGGCTGTCTGACCGGAAATCTTTCATCGGGGTGAAAAAAGGCGTGTGCAAGGGGTGTCAAGCTGGTGGTTCGGGAAGCTCATAAGGAGCTTGCAAAAAGCTGCCATTGTGTTCCCGAACTATTCGCGGACCGGCTTTATCATGTTGCGGTATCTTCATCAGATCTAACCATCGGAAATCTGGAGTCAGCCTGGCAAGCCCATGGTTTCTCATCAGCACTCACAACGCTCTAGACGTGAGGCGATGGCCTTTGTAGAACGACAGTACCGAACATTTAAAATGCACAAGATTTCTTCCTGTGCTATACTGGTTGTGGTAATCAAAGGCAACTGTGGCAAAACCAGGGTAACATCCCAAGAACAAAAGGATGGTGCGTTGACTGGGATGCCGAACGATTGCTCGTCGCCACAGAGGATCAATAAAGTATACCTCGAGAGAGCCGTGACGGGCAGGGTTATGCCCTGGATAGGGATGGGCCGTTGCCTGTCAGGTCTTGCCCACATGTGCGGAAATATAAATCGAACAATGGTCCTCCCTACTTCATATTGGGGCCGGTGTCAACCGGATGTACGTTGGTTCAAGATACACGATTTGGGAGGGAAGTCACATGCCTCAACAGCGGAGTGTAGTCATCTGTACGGTCGGAGTGAGTCTTCTCAACAATCTGGCCGGTGCTTCGGATGCAGCCGTGCGTCATGCACTTGAAATGGGGGAGTGGGGAGAATTAGGCAGATTCCTTGCAAAGCATTATCCTCGCGACCACCGGATATTAGGGGCCGAATTGAATTCTATTGCGGAACTTGTTAAGAAAAAAGAAATTGCACTTAATACAATCTGGTTCTTGGTATCCGAAACCGACGAGGGCAGGAAGACCCAAGACATCCTGAAAGGTTACTTTGACGAAGCCTCGTGGGCAGGTGCTCATGATGTCGGGTTCGTCACGGTGGAGGGACTGCAGGACACGCGGCCTGATCAGTTTCGTTCCAGGGGACTTCGGAATCTAGTGAGAGAAATGGCGAAAATCGTAAGAATGTACGGGCCTCAGACCGTAGTAATAGACGCCACGGGCGGCTACAAAGCACAAATAGCCCTCGCGGTGGTATTCGGACAAGCCATGGACATCCCGGTATACTACAAACATGAACGGTTCAAATACATTATCGACCTTCCGCCACTTCCGATCACCCTCGACTACGAAATCCTGGGGCAAAACGGCTGGCTGCTTCAGAGGCTCGAGGATAATGAGGTGCTCACCAACGATGACATCGGCCAAGTGGACGATAAGGTTAAGGTGCTCCTTCAAGACGTCAGAGTGGAAGGGGAAACGCTATGGGAACTTTCACCCGTCGGACAGGTGTACCTCGAGGGATTTCGTCAGCGGATTGTGCCTTGTGTGAATCTCACGCCGGCCTCCAAGAGGAGGGAGCCCACTTTTTCTGACCATCATCGGCCCAAGTTCTACGAGGATTTTGTGAAAAAGGTGTGGCGAGAGAATCCGTGGATATACACCTGTGTAGACCTAGGATCGGACAACCAGCGGGCTATGAAATATACTCGCTTTTTCACGCGCGAGGCTGCGCATGGAACCGAACTCATAGGGGAGTATGTTGCTGACTACGGAGCGCGCTTCAAAATCTTGACGGACTGCGACAAGCCGCATGAGCTATCCTGGGCCGCCATGACGCTGAACAAGTTATACGCAAAGTAAATTGCGTAGGAGAACATCTTTCCAGTAACTGCAAATTGTGACTAGGGCCCACAGCATAAGCTGCTCCGGTTGTGCAGGTGGAGGCATAAACATGTCGAATGTAAGACAATGAAAGGGGGTAGTTACATGACTTCTAGATCTCAAGTCTATCTCTGTAATACCTGCGGCAACATTGTTGAAGTACTGCATGTCGGCAAAGGTACTCTTGTCTGTTGTGGTAAGCCTATGGAACTACTTGTGGAGCATACGCAAGATGCCGGTCGAGAAAAGCACGTTCCAGTTGTGGAACAAACCGACAGCGGTTTTAAGGTGATAGTTGGCGAAACGGCTCATCCCATGGAGGAGAGGCACTTCATTGAGTGGATCGAACTGCTTGCTGACGGCCAGGTGCTGCGTCATTTCCTGGAACCAGGCAGCAAACCGGAAGCGGAGTTTTGTCTCACGGCTTCCCAGGTGACCGCTCGTGCCTATTGTAACCTGCACGGCTTGTGGAAATCCGTTTGAGTCATATCCCTAAGGAAGGAATTCGTTCGGTCAGTTCGTTTGTTACCTTAACCCAGGCGGCGATTGTTCCTTAAGCAGTCATAAGAGGCTGTTACTCTCTGGCGCCGTCTGATAGAAGCTGCCCTGCAGCTGCAACGCGCACACATTTCTTCGAGGTCGATTTTCAGATCAGGTGAACGAGCGCCGGAGGGTACAGCAAAGCATGCAAAGACAGGTCCTGTTGGAGAAGAAGGCTCATGCTATGGCCCCCCCGATTTCGTGCAACACGATCTTGGGTGTCTGATTCGTTCAGTATACCAAGTGGTTTCCCTGCACGTTTCGCCAGAACATCTCCGGGAAAACCCTCATTGTGGGCAGCATGTGCCTACAGATACAGTATCTACACCCCTTGACGCACTCGACGACAGAAGCTACGTATAGCAGGAATTGCTGTATGCCGGAATTATGGCTATCTTGTGCGCTGATTGATCATTCCTGGCGACCGCCACCTGGTTACCTCCTGCCCAAGCGTCTTGGGATGCCGTCACCTGCTAAGTGTGTTTCGCACCCTACTTTCGGGACCGGGCGCGATTTGCGCGGCCTGCTTTCTGCAAAGAACCGACCTCAGGGTCTGGCTACAAAGTGGATCTCGACAGCGTCAGGACCCGGCATGGGCAGCCGTTTTCGATGCCCTGGAGCTCTCAGACGTTGATGGGATAGTCACCTCAATCCCAGCCCCACCAACAGCTGGATCAAGAAGATCCAGGGCAGGTCCTGGACCTGCCCGGGAAGACGATAGATGGTTCCAAGCTGGAGGAGCTGCGAAGTTCCCCTAGAGGAACTTATCGGTTCAAACACATCGAGCGTCTCAGATCTGGCCCTTGGTCCCCTGTCGGCTTTGTTAGAGTCTTCGGGGTTACCGCCTGGGCTGATCGCCAACGTGAAGAAGGGGTGAGGCTTTTGGAACGCTTCGTGCAAACCTAGCAGTCCATCCAACAAGTGTCATCTTTATGTCAAATGAGTTGGGTCAAAATTAGCCAGGCTTGCTGCGAAAACTGATTGTGCACAACGAGAATTGGCAGGATTTGCATGCTTTTTGCCGAATAATTTCCAATATCTAATTTTCTATACTTCCTGGCAGGTGAGGGCGACCGGGTTTACTAGAAATTCTGAGACGATGGGAAGGTCGTCCTGAAGAAAGCAATAATAGTCTCCGCCCGTAACAGAGAAGGGTTTTTTGTTTAGACGAGCCAGACGAAGAAGAAATAACGTTGTGGTATATGCGAGGCAGGTGACCGGCATGGTGATTCTTGAAATTGGTGATATTGTAAGTGGTCCGATTTTCCCCGAACCAGTTAAAGTGATGGCTCTTAGGGATATAGGTTCGAAGATGGTCAAAATCGAGGCTGTCGGTGTTAATTCCAGGAGATATTATGATCCCATCCTGGGCCCTGATGAGCTAGCAACTATTGTCAAATCTTCTGAACACCATCTGGTGCTCTCAGGTGAAGCCGAGCATGTATTTCTTTACTTGGAAGGTATGCGAATCCGTAATGCCTTCCAGTTTGACCCGCTATACGGCGTGAGCGTTTCGCAGGTTGACCCTTTGCCGCACCAAATCGAAGCCGTCTACCATCACATTCTCAAGAATCCCAGCATTCGTTTCCTGCTGGCCGACGATCCCGGTGCCGGCAAGACTATAATGGCCGGGCTATTATTGAAAGAGTTGAAATACAGGGGTCTGGTTAATCGAGTCCTCATTGTAGTGCCCGGGCATCTAAAGGAACAATGGTTACGTGAGATGAAAGAGCGCTTTCAGGAGACTTTTATAATTGTCGACCGTGGTGTAATGAACGCCAGCTGGGGCCAAAATGTATGGACAGAGCGCCATCAAATCATAACTTCCCTGGATTTTGCAAAACAGGACGACGTTATGTTTGCTCTGAAGGATTCCTCTTGGGATCTGGTCATTGTGGACGAAGCCCATAAGATGTCCGCCTATAAATACGGGGAAAAAATCAGCAAAACCGTCCGCTACCAGTTCGGCGAGCTCATTTCCCACATTACTAAATATCTCCTCTTTCTTACTGCCACGCCCCATCGAGGAGATCCAGAAAACTTTCGCCTGTTTTTGGACCTTCTCCAGCCTGGCTTTTTTGCTAGTACAGAAATGCTGACCTCTTCGATTCAAGATCAAGATAACCCGCTCTTTTTGAGGCGTCTTAAGGAAGATCTTAAAGGGTTTGATAATAATCCCCTTTTCCCTCCACGTCATGTAGAGACAGTGAAATACCGGCTAAGTGATCCCGAAAAGATGCTTTATAATGCAGTCACCGAGTATGTGGAGCAACACTTCAATAAGGCTCTGCAGAAGGAGAAACGCAACGTTGCTTTCGCGTTGACCATTCTGCAGCGAAGGTTAGCCTCTAGCGTTAGAGCCGCACGTAGATCTTTAGAACGCCGATTCAGTCGTCTGGAAGAGCTGTATGAAAAGGGTCAGCTGCTTCACGAAGTAGGTTATACGGAGGATTACTTGGAAGACCTGGAAGAGGACCAGCGGTGGCAGAAAGAAGAAGAGATGATGGAAAAACTAACTTCTGCAGAAACGCTGGATGAACTGAGAGTTGAAATTGATAAGTTGAGGGAACTTGTTCTGCTGGCTAGAGAAGTCGAAAAGCAAGAGATCGAAACCAAGCTTAACCGACTCAGGGAAGTCATCGAAAATGAAAGGGTCAAAGAAACCGGCGCTAAGATCCTGATTTTTACCGAATCCAGGGATACACTCGAGTACCTGGCAGAGAAGATCGGCAAGAAATGGGGATATTACGTCACCACTATTCACGGTGGGATGGGCATGGATGCCCGTATCAGGGCGGAACACGAATTCAAGAACAGGGCCCAGGTCATGGTAGCTACGGAAGCGGCCGGTGAAGGCATAAATCTTCAATTTTGCTGGTTGATGGTTAATTATGACATCCCCTGGAACCCCAACCGCCTGGAGCAGAGGATGGGACGCGTTCACCGCTACGGGCAACGGAACGAAGTCCATATTTACAACCTGGTGGCAGTGGATACCCGGGAGGGAAAGATTTTAGAAAAGCTTTTTGAGAAACTGAACCGCATGAAAGCACACCTGGGATCCGACCGGGTCTTTGATGTCATTGGCGACATCCTGCCAGGGACCAGCCTGAAAGACCTTATCCTGGACGCCATTGCTAACCGCCGGACTATGGAGGATATTCTATCCGAAATGGAGCGGATCCCTGATGCCGATGCCATCCAAAGGGTCAGGGAGGCAACCCTGGAAGCGCTGGCTACTCATCACGTCGATCTTTCCCGCATCATCGGGGAGCAGCGCATTGCCCGGGAGAACCGTTTGGTGCCCGAGTATATCGAAAAGTTCTTCCTTCGGGCCGCCCAAGAACTTGAGCTCAAAATTGAAGAGCGTCAGGACGGTTTTTGGCGGGTAGCCTTAGTTCCCTTTGAAGTGCGCAACCAGCCTTATGAGTTCAAGATTAAATACGGTGAAGTACATCGTGAGTACCTGAAGATATCCTTTGATAAAGAGAAGTCATCAAAAGGGGAAGCCGAATTTGTCTCTATTGGCCATCCATTAATGGAGGCAGTCTTGGAGACCGTATTTAGGAAATATCGACATGATGCTTCCCGCGGCGCCATATTTGTCGATCCTGACGGCAAAAAGAACGGGCTGCTATGGTTTATGACCGGAGAGATAAAAGACGGAAGAGGTGATATAGCCGGCCGCAAGCTGTTTTGCATTTATCAGGGTGCCGATGGCCGGCTGGTTGATGTTAGTCCTTCGCTTATCTGGGACCTTAAACCGGGTAAAAGTGGTTCTCATGATTTGGGAGCGGAGGTTATGCCTGTATTGCAGGACGATGTTATTGCTTTCGCTTTGGAGCAGCAGCTACTGCCTTACAGGGAGGAACTGCTCGAGCAGAGGCAGAGGGATGCAGCCCTCAAAGAAAAATACGGACTAAGGTCTATCGAATCGCTAATCCTCGAATCGGAAGCCAAGTTGGCCGACTATGAAATAAGGAGGCTCAAAGACGAGAAAATTCCGGATGTAACTATGATCCAGGAACAACGGAAACGGGAAGACTTGGAGCGAAAAAAGGAACGGCTTTTAGAAGACATTCGCGTCGAGACAAGTCTCTATCCATCTGAGCCGGCTCTACTTGCCATAGTCCGGGTGGTGCCGGGGAGCACTCCATCGGATGAAATGGCCAGTGATGCGGCTATTGAGCAGGTGGGCATGGACCTGGCCATGGAATTTGAGCGGGAACAGGGCCGGCAGCCGGAAGACGTGTCCGCTCAGGCCCTGGGTTATGATATCCGCTCCGTCGACAGGGAGGGCAATTACCGCTATATCGAGGTTAAGGCCCGGGCAAGGACCGGCGCCATCGCCCTGACTCCCAACGAGTGGGTGATGGCCAACCGCCTGGGAGAGGAGTACTGGCTGTATGTGGTGGAGCAGGCGGCAGCTAACCCGCAGCTCTTCCTTATCCAGAACCCGGCAGCATGTTTGAAGCCCGATGAGCAGGTGGAAATCGTACGTTATGTGGTCAGGAACTGGCGGCTGGCAGCCAGGAGAGCTTAAGCTAGCCGGTACCTGTCTATTCCAATATGGGGAGTGTACAGATGTTGTGTACCAAAAAGGCTTTTATGGAAACCAGTTTTCCGGTCAAAGCCGTAAGCGAACAATCGGCCCGGGAGAAAAATATCCGTCACGGCCACATTTCCACGTTACATATCTGGTGGGCCAGGCGGCCGCTGGCAGCTTCGCGGGCCACTATCTATGCCGCCCTGACCCCGGAGCCGCAAGACGAAGTAGAGCGCATGGCACGGGCAAATTTTATTGCTGACCTTTCCAAATGGGAAAACTCCTTGAATTCCTATTACATCGAGCGGGCGAGAAAGGAAATTCTGGTGGCCAATAATGGCAATCCGCCCCGGGTTCTGGACCCCTTTGCCGGGGGCGGCGCCATTCCCTTGGAAGCCCTGCGCCTGGGCTGCGAAACCTATGCTTCCGACCTTAACCCGGTGGCCGTGTTGATCGAAAAGGCCACGCTGGAATTTCCCCAGAGGTATGGCAAGCCAGTGCTTCGGAAAGAGCGCACTCCTATGGGCGAGGTAGAGCGGGAGGTCAATCCCCTGCTGGAGGATGTTAAGCGCTGGGGAAACTGGGTGCTGGAGGAGGCCAGAAAGGAAATTGGGCGCTTTTATCCCGCTGAACCCGATGGGAGCATCCCGGTGGGATATATCTGGGCACGGACGGTGAAGTGCCAAAACCCGGCCTGCGGCACCGACATTCCTCTTATGCGCCAGACCTGGCTGGCCAAGAAGGAAAAGAAGCAAGTGGCACTGCGGATTGTGCCGCAGGGTAGAAATGTACATTTTGAAATTGCTGAAGGCCAAGAGATTGACTTTGACCCCGGGGAAGGCACTGTGGCCCGGGCTAAAGCAATCTGCCCCTGTTGCGGCAGTGGCCTGACCGACAAAGAGGTGCGACGGCAGTTCCAGGAGGGCAGGGCCGGCCAGCGGATGGTGGCAGTAGTCCTGCATCACCCGGAACGGCAGGGCAAGACCTACCGGCTGGCCACGGAAAAGGACATGGAGCTTTTCCAGGAAGCCGAGAGGTATCTGGAACAAAAGCGGGAGGAGTTGTGGGATAAGTGGAGTTTTGAGCCGATTCCGGATGAGGAGATTCCATTAATGAGTGGTACATTTAACGTTCCACTATACGGTATGAATGTTTGGGGTGACCTCTTCAACCCCCGCCAAAAGCTGGCCCTGATCACTTTTTCGGAAAAGGTGCGGGAGGCATATGAGTTGATGCTGGCTGAGGGGTATGAGAAGGAGTACGCAAAGGCGGTGGGGACGTACATAGCCGTTATTTTTGACCGATTGGCTGACAAGAACGCCAACTTAGTCGTATACAACGTCGTAGGGGAGAAGATTGAACACGTTTTCGGTCGTCAGGCATTGCCAATGGTGTGGGACTACATAGAAGCGAATCCGTTCACTGATGTTGGTTGGCCGAACATGCAGGATTGGGTTTTGAGAATCATTGAGCACTGCTTCCGAATTAACCATATTGCCACCACCGTTACCCAAGCTTCTGCTACTTCCCTGCCCTATCCCGACAACTTCTTCGACGCCGTGGTCACCGACCCGCCGTACTACGACAATGTGCCTTATTCCTATCTTTCGGACTTCTTCTACGTCTGGCTCAAGCGCACGGTGGGAGATTTATACCCTGAACTGCTTGCCACCCCGCTGACCCCCAAGTTCGAAGAAATTGTCGCTTACGCCCATGAGGAAGGCGGTTTTGAGGGGGGCAAGAAGTTTTTTGAAGAGATGATCACCAAAGCCTTTCGGGAAATCTCCCGCGTCCTGAAACCCGAAGGCATTGCCGTCATTGTCTTCGCCCACAAGACCACCGATGCCTGGGAGACCATTATCAACGCCCTTTTGAATGCCGGTCTTTACCTCACTGCCTCCTGGCCCCTGAATACCGA
>DYEP01000022.1 GCA_020725675.1 Symbiobacterium sp.
GCAAGAAGTTTTATTTTGGCGGTTATGGCCTGCAATGCAATTCCCTCCGTTCTGCTTAAATACTAGCAGATACTGGAGACATTTGCAACCGCCATTCATCCCCCGACTAAAGTCAGGGCATTCTGGCGAATGATTCGTAAATGCTGAAGCGAAAGGATCCTTGTATCCCCAAAATAGATTGAGGGGGATTACTGCCCCCCTCGCGCTCTCCCATTTGTCTAAATAGCCACAGGATGGAGCTATCAATAATACAAGGTGATGTTAGAACTTACTGAGCCACCTGTATAACCCTCCTCATCTTTCAAGAGCATACTCGCACTCACGTCATTCGAGACGGTTGGTAACCGAGTCAATCTCCCTGTTTCACTAGGCCTGGAATGTTTTCCTTGATCCAGGCATCGACGTCTTCCGGTAACGGTAGCGGCTGATGTGCCGCTAAGATCTCTTTAGCAATATCATTCGCCCTGTCCCAACCGTCCTTTTCCCCGTCCTCTGCCCACCGGGTATGGCTTCGCCTATCAGCAACGCGGGAGAAGAAGAATTCGCTCTTCATGAAACGCAAAGTGTGTTCCTCTGCCATGTAGTGGCTTCCGGGTCCTACCGCATTTATGACTTCGGTCGCCAGGGTGTCTTCGTCAACTTCAATACCCCTGACCGCCCGCATCACCATTCCATTAATCTCGTCGTCGATGACATACTGAGCATACCCGGCAGTCATGGCACTTTCAATTAACCCTGCTGCGTCATGAATATAATTGGCCCCGGCCAGAGCTACCAACATGCTCGTAGACGCTTTCTCAAAACCCGCCTGAACGTCCGGAATCTTGGAATCTGATACCCCGGCTGTGGCGTAAATAGGCAATCCATAGTACTGGGCTAACTGAGCTGCCGCTGCGTTCATAATTCCCATCTCCACACTGCCGAAAAGGAATGCCATTGTCCTGATGTCCACCGTAGTGGGTACTGCACTGTATAGGACGGGCGTGCCGGGATTAACTAACTGAGTCAGCACTACGCCTGCTAGCGCTTCTGCATTCATCTGTGTCAACGTCCCAGCCAGGGTAATGGGTCCTGTAGCACCGGCTAGAGGGGCCGGAGGAGTGGCTACTGGGAGACCTTGCCTGGCCACTTCGATCATCAGTTCCGTGTAAGTAGCATCCAGGGTGAGTGGACTAATAATACAAGTGATAAATGACAAGAAAGGCCTGCGGCGTAACTCTTGTGCACCCCCAGCGATTGCTTCAGCCATGCGGATCACGTTCCGAACACCTTCCACGGTGTATACGCCGCCCATCACGTGTTTGGAGGTGTTTTTCAACGAATAGTAAAACCGATTCACATCGACGTGTTCCTTCGGTACCTCATGAGGGAACACCGGACAGACTAAGAAATGAATGTTGTCTAGGGCATCCACCAACCTGGCTATCTGGGCGCAATCGTTCAAACTAGACCGTCGTCGTATCTTTTCCAGGTCCAGCACATTCAGAGCGGTTCCTCCGGTTCCCATGTAGACCCTGGTATCACGGAGAGTAAGATTATTTTTGTCCTCACGCCCACAAAGTACCACTTCCGAAGGCGCCTTGTTGATACAATGCATCACAAGTTCGCGAGGAATTCTCACTCTATTTGAAACCTCGTCCACCTTGGCTCCTGCCTTGGCAAAGTAGGTCAATCCCTCGGCACTGTGCACTTCTACCCCGGTTTCTTCTAATACCTTCATTGTTGCTAGGTGTATACGTTCAATGTCATCGTGCCTTAAGGGTCTGTAACTGCCGCCTAATAACCCCCATGTCCTGTTCATCTACTGCTCCCTCCTCTAACTTACAGATTTCAAGTGCCCAAGTATATCATCATACGTGCACTGCAAGACGCGGCAAGTTTGCAACAACCGCAACTTGCGTTCCGCATTCCCTTGCCAATGGCAACAGAAACCGATATGCTTCCTTCTGCTTTACAAATGCAAAATGCGTAGTCTCAAGCTCAGACCTATTGTTGCTTTTCAAGGGTCATCAGATAAATCAGAGTACTGTTCAGTCGCCAGCCAGTTTGGGCTAAGAACGCTCCGCCCATCTGGGCCCCCCCACTGCCGCTATCTTAATGATGGTTTCTATGAACAAGTCTTTCTCTCCCTGTACCTGAGTGGTGCCGTAAATATCCTTTCTTTCTATTGTTACGTCAACTTCATCAGCGCCTGCCTGCTTCGCCCGACGGACTGCGCGATCCCGCCCTTGGACTTCTGCATAACTAACAGCCTCTGCCAGTGTTTGGAATATCATCCTTTCCCACGGAGCGTGGACTATGAACCCTCCTTTGGGCGAAGGACGTATTATTACTGTGAACTGTTCCGTTACTCTTCCAGTGGCAGCACCAACTGCATTGGCAACTTCGGCATGCTGGGGAATACGCAGATCAGCATTTAGCAATGTTGCCACTTTGGGCATCAGGCATCTCACCGGCGCACCGATAGCTACCAGCGGTTTGTCCAACTTTACGGTACACTCGAACTGCTCCGCAGTGCGGCCCAGAATGCGGTCAACGAAAGGCCGGTGTGCACATTCTTCTTCCAGGTTCACCCGGTAACCTGAATCGTTAAGTAAGGACTGCAATATTGCACTGGCTATCTTTCGTTCCACTTCTCTTAGGGCATAAGAGACAAACTCTTTCATCCTCATGTTCAACCGCAGAGCCAGGATTTCTGATGCAATTTCGGCGGCCTTGGTATCCCATTCGCAAAACAACCCCTGGACGTGCAACAGGTCGGTGGGAGTAAGCGATGCCCTGGCAACAATTTCCTTATCGACTAGTTCTCGTATGCTCAGCAGTGAACAATCATTACCTATCATTGATGCAATTTGAGCGGCACTACGGGGAGCTGACTGCAGAAACTCGACAATATGTTTTTCAACAGGAGATATGCTGTTGTTCCTTGGGGTCTGCAGCAGGATGTAACAGTCGCAAGGCTGTCCAAACAATATTTCTTTCTGCTTGTCACTTCCGTTCAAGACGTATACTAGTTCATCAACTAAGTGAGGGTAGCAATGTGAGGCCACACAGATGGGCAAGACTCTCTGAGGTCCTATGTTCAACTTCCCATCTTCGACTGACAACACACTGTCACAGCCAATTGCAAACGTACTGATTCTTGCCGCGTTGACTCTTGTCAGCCAGCCACCGACCATAGCCCCTTCCGGATTCAGCTTGGGTTTGCCTCCATCAAGACAGGCCACATCAGTGGTAGTTCCTCCAACATCCACTACAATGGCGTTCTTTTCTTTCGTCAGAAATGTGGCACCGATGACGCTTGCGGCAGGCCCTGAGAGTATGGTCTCAACGGGCCTTTCCCTCGCCTGACTCTCGCTCATCAGCGACCCATCACCTTTGACCACCATGAGGGGAGCCGTGATGCGATAGTTGTTTAATACTTCTCTTACGGAGTCTAACAGTCGTGCAATAATCGGAAGTAATCTGGCGTTTAGTACCGCCGTCACCGTGCGTTCGTAAAAACCCAGTGTGGTGGTAAGTTGGTGTGCACAAACAACCGGGACCCCGAGTAATTCCTTCGCCTCTGAACTGGCGATTAATTCATGCTCCGGGTTCCTGACACTTAGATAGCCAGAAATGGCCAAAGCATCGACTTTGCCGCGCATCTTTGCTAATGCCTGCCTAACTTCCTCAATATCCAAACGGGATATAGCGTTGCCTTTTACATCGTGTCCGCCGGCAACTCTCACTACATGGGAAGCAGGCACTGGTACATCTATTCCATGTCCTAGCAACAGTAGCCCGACTTCCCCCCCTTTCCCCTCGACGATGGCATTCGTGGCCAGCGTCGTGGACAACGCGACCAGGCGGATGTTTGCTAACAGACCATTGAATACACCGGTTTCGTCCCCCAACGCTTCAGAAGGGTTATCCTCACAGTACTGGAGCGACTCAATGCTGTTTCTAATACCAACTGCCAGGTCCTCCCGGGTTGTCCTTGCCTTTCCCTTGGCTACTACCCGCTGCGCGCTTGCATCAATCACTACTGCATCAGTGTAGGTTCCACCAGTGTCAATCCCCAGTACAGCTTGCACTTTGTCTCCCTCCGCTAAGAAAGCGTCGGAGCGAAAGCCTATTTACTCCCGCTCCTTCTGTTGATCTTAGCGACCTGATCGCTAATTCCCATGTTACCCGATCAACCGGCGAACAAGTTCCGTAGCCGAGGCGGCATCAGGAGCATAACCATCAGCTCCGATTTCATCCGCAAACTCCTGCGACACAGGAGCCCCACCCACAATCACTTTGACACTGTCCCGTAACCCTTCTTCTTTCAGCACCTCTATCGTCTCTTTCATTGCCAACATGGTAGTAGTCAGTAATGCCGACATACCCACGACTTGCGGTTTGTACTCCCTGACTGCTGCTACAAACCGCTGTGGTTCAAGGTCTATTCCCAGATCTATTACCCTGTATCCGTTGCTCTCAATCATCATCCCCACAAGGTTCTTGCCAATATCATGCAAGTCGCCTTCAACTGTCCCAATTACAACGGTACCCTTGACAGGCACTTCACCGTCCACCAACAATGGCTTCACTAACTCAAGACCGGCGTTCATGGCTCGAGCTGCCATCAGCACCTCAGGGATAAACATATCCCCGTTCTTGAAGCGCCTGCCTACCACTGTCATTCCAGGGAGGAGCCCCCTACTGATTATTGAATTTAGGTCGACTTTTTCGACAATAGCCTGACGTGTCAGTTCCACCACTGCATCCTGATCTCCACCAATTACCGCATTGGAAAGTTCTTCAAGACTACTCATCCTGCTAACCCCCGGTTTCCGTTTCATGTTTATTGTTTAAGTGATTATCTGTCGGCCTTCTCGAAACAGCCCTGAAAAGCTCAGTCAGTCACACAAGACTGTTCGGCTGGTCTTTTGACGTATTCAGAGTGCTTTATGATTCCTCGCCTTGAATTTCTGGAAACTGCCTTCGCAATCTCGCTCTCAACGCTGCATCTACAGGGGTTGGTTTATGTCCAGCAAGGATTTCCCTGACCATTTGGTGAGCCCGTTTTGCAGTGTCGGGCGAACCCGCTGCCTGCCAGTCAATACGAGTTCTCCTGTCTGCCACTTTGGGAAAGAAGAACTCCTTGCGAAAATGCCTTGTTGTATGAATGTCCACAAGGAAGTTACCAGCTGGACCGATCTCTTTCAAACGGTCTACCGCTAAAGTGTCTGGGTTTACTTCTATACCGCGCATAACTCGAAAGATGTTACCAATAATCTCATCATCTATCACCATTTTCTCATAAGAAAAGACCTGGCACATTTCCAGCAAGCCCACTGCGTCATGTATGTAGTTACATCCTGATAAGGCAACAGTCATTGCAGTGAGGGCACTTTCGTACCCCGCTTGAGAGTCATTGATTTTCGAATCAGACATCCCTCCTGTGCCATACATTGGCAGCTGATAGTACTGTGCCATTTGCGCCAACGCAGCATTGATCATAGCCGATTCTATGGCACCAGCCACGTAATAACCTTTTTTAAGGTCCATTATGCTCGAGGTCGATCCGTACAGCACGGGTGTTCCCGGATTAACCAATTGAGCCAGTGTGATGCCTGCAAGCGATTCTGCGTTATTCAGAGCAATCGTTCCAGCCAGTGTTACAGGCGCCGTGGCTCCAGCCAAGGGCTCGGACGGTATCGCAAGGGGTAACCCCTTGCGCGCGATTTCCATTATGAACTCGGTATAAAGTCCATCCATAACCAGTGGACTGACCATCAGAGTAATGAAGGAGACAAAAGGCCGTTCTCTCAGTTTTTCAGGACCTCCTGCGATCTCCTCTGCCAACCTGATGGCATCCTTTAAACCCTTCATAGTATACATGCCGCCCATGACGTGCTTTGAGGTGCTAGTGATAGCCCAGTAAAAGCGGTTGATGTCTGCTGCTTCATCAGGTACGTTCTGCGGATAGGTATTGATAACATAAAATGATACGTTTTCTAAAGCATCCACCATCTTACCAATGTCACGCAGATCCTGTGTATTTGTTCTTCTCTTCTGACCAGTTTCCAGGTCCAGTGCATACAACACCGTACCGCCTGTGCCTAAATAGGTGCGGGCTTTTTCCAGATGTAAATCATTCTTTTCTTCTCGTCCGTAAAGAATCACCCTGGAGGGCGCATCGGAAATAGCTTTTTCCAGTAAGTCCCTTGGAATTTTTACGATCTCCGTAGCAGTATCCACTTCCGCTCCATTGCTCCGAAAGACTTCGCGCGCCGCTTTGCTCTTAACTTTCACTCCTACTTCTCCCAGCAATTGAACCGATGCTTCATGGACCGCTTTGATATCGTCTTCCTTGAGTAGACGCAACTGTCCTCCGTCGAAGGCTGGATACATGTGGCTGTTGCTCCTCTCCATGCATTAGTCTCTTAACTCCGCAGGTTACCAGATTGCGGCGACGGGTATCTAAAACCCAAAAGTGTATGGTATACTCATCAACACTTGATTCCTTGTGTTCTACCGCCTAGCAACTTATGCAAAACATGTGCCAGACAAGAGAATAGTGACATCCTGCGGAAATCCGTAAAGGTTATGGCTGAGAACTCGTGATTGTTATTATTTCTGAGAATCTGTAGCTGCCCAACCGGTCTACGAGGGTAGTCATCCAGCACAGACAATTTATCAATGATGCGAAGTTCTTCTCGTTGCTGATTAACCATTATGAAAGACCTCGATCTCTCCTCATCTGAGCACCAGCCGGTTAGCTCAATCGGCCAGCCGAAGAAAATTAGCCAGGATGACCTTCCCGTCCGGGTAGCTCTCATTGTACCATTCAGGGTGGAATTGCACACCGTAAACAGGTCGATTGTTATCCTTAATGCACTGGATGGGAGTAACATCAGTGGAGGCAAGCAGGGTAAAGCCTGCCGGAACCTCTTTGAGCTCCCAGTAGTGCTTTTCACGGACTACAAAATGAGTGCCTAAACCCTCAAGAATCTTGTCTTTGCCCACTACCCGAACTGGGACATACCCGTCTTCCTCGGTTCTTTTGCTTGCTGAAATGTAGTCCATTTTGGCCCCAAAAGCTGCGCCCAACAGTTGGTGCCCTGCACATATTCCTAGCAGTGGTACGTTACAAGTCCTTGCCAATTGGTGTACACCTTCGAATAAAGGCATCTCCTCTTCAGTCCAATTTGACTTCCTGCCAGACAATATGACCAGGTCAGCGGCACATTTTCGCACCAGGTCAGCATAAACCTCGCGGTAATGCTTGATGATAAATTCTGAAGGAGATATGGCTGTAATGGATTCTAGCAGCCGACGGATCCCTTCCACATCCCCTGGATCCCTCTCATTGTTTACAACCAGGATCCGCATGTTTTGCACCCCCATCACCATCCAGATAGCGGAACCGCGTGTCGAGGTAACACTCGGAAAGAAGCCCTGGCTTACGCCAGGACATTCACTTTTCAAAACCTATTCCGCGGAAATCCGCAGTCCACGAGGCGTAATTATATGCTGGATTCGCCCTACCACGAAATCTGCTAGGAGAGCCAATATTGCAGTTGGCACAGCGCCAGCCAGCAGTTTGGCCTGGTCTACCATCATGATACCTTGTTGAATGAGATCGCCCAGACTTCCTCCGCCTACAAAAGACGCCAGCGTGGCGAGTGATACGGCCTGCACCGTCGCAGTCCTCACTCCCGCCAGCATGACCGGTACTGTTAGGGGAATTTGAACTTGCCAAAGAATCTGATTCTCAGTCATCCCCATCCCACGAGCCGCCTCTACTACACCGTGTTCCACACTTTTAATACCCACGTAGGTATTCAAGAGTATAGGCAGCAATGCCCGCAAGAATAGAGCCAACAGGGCAGGAGCAAAGCCAATGCCTACGAGAGGAATAGCGAGTCCTAATATTACCAGGCTGGGTATGGTTTGACCTACGTTGGCAAGGGTGATTACCGGCGCCTCCAGCAGTGATATCCTCGTGGCCAAAATGGCAAGGGGAATAGCTACCATGGTGGCAAGCATGACTGCCAGACCTGTGAGCTGAATATGCTGGCGTACCATTGTCCAAAACTCGGCCTGATGGGTTAGAATATACTGAATCACACGCCTAACTCTCCTTTGACTGGGTTCCGATATGAAAATCCTCTCTCCATTGCTCCAGCCTGCGTTGAACTTTGACCAATATCCGATCAGAAAGCAGCGCTAAAAGACAAATTGGTAATGCTCCCGCAATGATTTTGCCTGTGTCAAACGTGAAAATGCCTTCAAAGATCAGGTCACCGAGCCCCCCGGCGCCAATGTACGAGGCAATCGTAGCTACTCCAATCGCCATTACCGTGATCATTCGTATTCCAGCCATAACTACCGGCAGACCGAGGGGAATCTGAACTAGAAACAGTAGCTGCATTCCTGACATGCCCATACCAGTTGCTGCTTCAATAATGCTTGGATTGATTGTCTCGATGCCCGAAACAGTATTTCGAATAATCGCCAGTTGGGAATATAATATTAAGGCGACCATTGTCGGCTTAAATCCAAGGCCGAAAAAGGGTATTAACATTGCAAAAAGCGCCAGTGCCGGTATTGTATACAATACACCCGCGATACCTAATACAATGCCCTGCAAAAACCTCAGCCGCGTCAGTACAATCCCGATGGGCACACCTATGGCTACCGATGCCATTACTGCCGCTGCGGAAATCTGAATGTGATCTATCGTCAAACTGAGCACCCGTTCGGGATTCTGCAACAAATAGTGCATACCACTTGCACCCCCAGTGGCTTTCCGGGTCCTCCTGAAAGTGAATTAGACTGCAATCCCGGAATCTAGATAGGGCTCCCCCACAACTTTGTGCAGGCAGCTGGATGTGATGATACCAACCAGCTTAGATTGTTCATTAACAACAGCTAAGTATCCAGCATCGTTACGGATCATCTTACTTAAGGCTTCTTTAAGTGACTTGTCGTGCGCGATAGTGCTTATCGGAGTCACCATGACCTCTGACACCCGCTGAGAAGCAGAAGCTTTTTCTGCATCTTCTCTGTTGATGTAGCCTCTGACCATACCCTGTTCATCTACCACTACAATACTGCGATAACCAGTGGCGAATAGTTGCCTTACATTGTGTATAGAGTCCTCAAGACGCACAGTGCTGATGTTTTCAATCATAGCATCTTTAACTTTGATTAGACTCAGTTGCTTCAGTGTGTGGTCCGTTCCCACAAAGTCCCGTACAAAATTATTTGCTGGGTTGTGGAGTATAGCCCGTGGCGTATCGCATTGGACAATCCTACCCCTGTCTAAGATTGCGATGCGATCAGCAAATTTCAAGGCCTCATCCATATCATGGGTTACAAAAACAATAGTCTTTTGCACGCGTTGTTGCAATTTAATGAACTCGTCCTGCATCTGTTCGCGCGTAATGGGATCGAGGGCTCCAAAAGGCTCATCCATCAACATAATGGGTGGGTCTACGGCCAAAGCCCTTGCCACTCCCACTCTCTGGCGCTGCCCGCCACTTAATTGCCTCGGGTACTTTTGTAGGCTCGTCTCCGGATCGAGCCCCACCATATTGAGGAGTTCTTCGACCCGTTGCATCTGCTTCGCTCTAGGCCATTTTTGAAGGCGAGGAACCAGCGCAATGTTCTCCGCCACAGTCATGTGAGGTAAAAGTCCGACTTCTTGAATCACATACCCGATTCTTCGCCGTAGTTGAATAGGGTCCAATTTGCTGATATCCGTTCCCTCTATGAGTATCCTGCCTGCTGTTGGATCGATGAGTCGATTGATCATCTTCATCGTGGTGGTTTTCCCGCACCCTGAAGGACCTATCAAAACCACAAATTCCCCTTCTTGGATCTCGAGGGTAACATCATCAACAGCTGTAAAACCGTTGGCAAATCTTTTCGTTACATTCTCCAACTTAATCATTGCACCACTCTCCGAGAACCGGATGGAATAGCCGGCATGTCGGCTATCCCATCCGTATAAATTGAATACTGGCGTTCTTACTTAATCAACTTCACGTCCTTGAGAAACTGCCTTGCAACATCTGCAGGATCTTTCTTATTGCCATCGACTTCGTAGTTGAGTTTTGCCATTGTGGTGTCATTGAGTTTTCCGGCTAGCTTGTTTAGTAGCACGGCAATCGCAGGATCTTTTTCAAGCAAGTCCCCGCGTACTACTGGCGCTGCAAAGTATGGAGGAAAGTAATTGAGATCATCGATGAGGTTCACAAGATTAAAGGCAGGAATACGCCCGTCAGTGGCAAAACCAGAGATGGCGTCAACTTTCCCTTCTTTTAGAGCCTGGTACATTAAGCCGGGGTCCATCCCCTTCGCTTCCTTGAACCTAAACCCATATTTCTCCTGCAGGCCGGCCAATCCATCAGGTCGAGGTATAAACTCCTGAGTGGCACCGATCACCATGTTTGCAGCCTTATCCTTTAAGTCCGAAATCTTCTTGATGCCCAGCTTATCTGCATCTTCCTGGCGCATAGTGATCGTGTAGGTATTGTTAAAGCCCCAGGGCTCCAGCCAGACCAAATTCCATTTTTCCTTATATGCAGCCTTTACCTTATCGTAAACCGCCCGAGGATCGGACATCGGTGGCTCTTTCAACAACGCCATCAGCCCCGTACCGGTATACTCCACGTAGACATCGATATTCCCATTTACCAATGATTCATGGACTAACCCCGTACCTCCGAGGCGAAGCTTCAATTCTACGGGATAGCCCGCGTCTTCGAGTAGTATTCCTACCATATTTCCCACGATCAATTGCTCGGTGAAGTTCTTGGAACCTACAACAACCTTTGGTTTTTCCGCGGGCTTGCTGGAACCGCTACTGCATCCGGTTAACACCACGGCGAAAATAACTACCATAATGGCGATAGTTATTACTCTACGCACAGTCTTTCGCCTCCTTAACAATTGTGGTTTGGTACCGGCTCAACACATGCCATTGCCTGGCCATAGCCTAGATAATAACATTAATGGAATACTCCGGCCCCCTTCCTGGTCTGTATTCTATACCGCTTTGCCTTCTTAAGGAGCAAATATGAGCTCAAGCAGAGGCTCCAGTGTGTCCGCAGTCTCCAAGTTCTTGACTTCTTCAACAATGGCCTGCACCACGCAATCATCAAGCACAGTACTGGCCAGCCATCTGAATTTGTTCTCCACCCCTTCAGCACCCAAGGGATTATCAGGGTCACCGAGTGAACATACTGGACCCGAACTTACTCTCTCACCGTTTACCAAGGTTATTTCCACATCACAACGGCACTTGGCAGGGAACTCGTCGTCATAGGTCTCATCGCGTACGGTTTCAACTTTTTGTAGCAACGACAACATCAGGGGATTATCCAGATTCTCGTCGAGCACTTGCCTGGGACCAACCTCCCCCGCCACAAGGGCAGCAGCAACAGGATAAGCCATGTTATACTGAGCCTCTTCAGTGCTTGCTGGCCTATCCAGACGGAGTCTGGTAGCCGCATCGAAAGTGCGAACGACTACGCGTTGGATACGCTCAGGCGACAGGTTGTATCTTTCCCGCAGTTGCAACACCCCTGTTACCGCAGGTTGCGCCCACCGGCAGCAGGCAAAGGGTTTAAAATACAAATCCAGCATTTCATACTTGGTCCCGAGGCTACTAACCAGGTGTTGGAATTCAGGCATACCAAATAAGCTCGGAATTCCGGTGAAACCTTCTTTGGCCATGAGCGCAGATGCCATCCCTACCATTGAACCCCAGCCGATTCCATCCTTGGTCATAGCAGGGTAATCAATGCACCGCATCATGGGCATGATAGGGGCGTGATATTCCGCCGTTCCTAGCGCATGAACAACCTCTCTTTCCTGTAGCCGGAACACCCTTGCTGCTCCCGCCGCAGCACCCAACGCTCCCCATGAACCTGTTCCATGGTACTCTGCGTGATATTCATGCCAGGCAAGTCCTGCCCTGATCGCCACTTCATAGGCTACCACCAACGAGGTTAAGAACTCTTTGCCGGTCAAGTTCCGGTGTTCAGCCGCAGCTAATACTGCCGGGAAAACAACCGCCCCTGGATGTCCCTTCACCCGGCGATATCCATCGTCAATGTCCAACGCATTAGCCATGAATGCATTAGCCAAAGTGGCACCTACTAAGCTGGCCTTGCGGCCTGACATGAGGATAGTGGCTTCGGTGCCCGGACACGACTCTGCAGCGAGCTTGGTCATGATCTTGGCTACTTTGGTTAGGCTCCCGGCTATAGTTGCGCCTAGAAGATCCAGGGTACAAACCTTGGACATTAGTTGAACCTTTTCCGGTAGCCCTTCCCATGTTGTTTCCAAAATGAACTTGGCAACCTGAAAGTTCCCCTGATGCACAGATTAGCTCCTTTCGCAAAGATAGACCGTTGGGCTTATCAGTATGATCACAGCAACATTTGTGCCTGCAGAAAAACCGTAGCATTACCGGGTTTCTAAACAAGCCGTCCGAGAAGTTTTCTCAATTATGTGAATTTATGAGGTGGGTTCATCTCTTCCATCACTCCACTTGCTGGGCAATAACCTGATCCCCATTTCTCTCATTGGTTTGGGTATTTTCTCATGTTTGAGAAGTTTATTAACAAACGGAGGGGTCCCGGCTCGTACCATAAGCCTTGTACACAAGATTCAGCTCTTTGAGTCGTCTGTATAAAGTTGCGGTGCTAATCCCCAAAGCATCGGCTATCCTCTTTTTCGCCTCTACAGTCGTTCCATACATTTGAAACGCCTCCAGGAACACCCGGCGCTCCACCTCTTTAATTCCTTGTTCGAGCTTGGCTTTTAGCACCACGTCCTCCCCTGGTAAGTCCCCTTTTTTAAGTTTGGGAGGGAGGCTTTCCATCGTGATCTCATCTCCTAGTTCCAGGTTACAGGCGTACTCCACAGCGTTCTCCAACTCTCTTATGTTTCCAGGCCAATAATAGCTCACCATGGCCTGTTGTACCTCTCGCGTGAAGCCACGAAATTTCTTGTTAAGTAAACGATTGTATTTCTCCAGGAAGAACCCCATTAAAAGCGGGATGTCTTCCCTTCTCTCCCTTAAAGGCGGGAGCCTTAGAGGAATCACCTGCAGACGGTAATACAGGTCAGCGCGAAACTCTCCGGTTGTAACCATAGCTGCCAAGTCCTTATTGGTAGCAGCAATCACCCTAACGTCGATGGGGATAGGCCTTACCCCACCCACCCGCTCAATGCTTCGCTCCTGGAGAACACGTAAGAGCTTGCTTTGCAGGTACAGCGGCATATCCCCTATCTCGTCGAGGAAAATGGTCCCGCCGTTTGCCAACTCAAACTTCCCTGGTTTTCCGCCGTGACGGGCTCCAGTAAAGGCCCCTTCTTCGTAACCAAACAGCTCGCTTTCTAACAGGGAATCTGGAATAGCGCTGCAGTTTAGTGCCACAAACGGCCTGCGGGATCTGGGTCCAACATTATGAATTGCCCTGGCAAACAGCTCCTTCCCAGTACCGCTCTCTCCTTCAATCAATACGGTTGAACTGCTTTCAGCCACCCTCATGGCTTTCTGCTTTACTGCCTGCAGAGCAGCACTGTTTCCCACTATCAAGTCGAATCCAGTGTTTGTCTGTATATTGGATAAGCGATATGCAACACGCTGTACCTCATCGACAGTATTGAACGACTCCACCGCGCCCACAACCTGTTGATCGACCTTGACCGGGTAAGCATTACTCAGCAAGTGCACGCGGTTCCGCGCACGATGGGTTACCTCTACTGCAACTCGCTCCTCCCCAGTGGCAATAACCTCAGGGAGAGGGGACTCGGGGAGTACGTCCGTTATTAACTTCCCAATCACGTCTTCACAAGAATAACCCAGCATCTTCTCGGCTGAATTGTTGAAATAGGTGACTTCCCCCAACGCATTGACGGCGATGATCCCCTCTTGGATAGTGTTTATAATAGTCTCAACTTCTTTAGCAGTAATCTTCAGTCTCTGCATGGCCCTATACTCCGAAGCCTTCCCACCCAGGAGGTCCGCCATCTTCCCGGTGAAGTCCAGGAAACTCTGTTCATTCGTTAGCAAGGTTTGCCGTTGAGTCTCATTGAAGCTGATAAGGCTAATGATACCTATACTTCTTCCTTCCACCACTATTGGGCAAAAAATACCGGAAGTGTAAAAACAATGGCCTTTTAGATCACATGCACTGCACACCTGATGTTCCCCCGGGTTAAACACGGAAATACTTTGCCGTGTCTTCAATGCCAGAGTGTTCACAAATCCCCGTTTTTGCCTGGATCCAACCACTTCCTTCAGTCGGCCTGTTCCACCCACCCGGTAGAGCTGGTCATCGACTATCTCCACTTCCACTTTAAGCGCAGAAGCAATAGCTTCGGCCACACTTTGCACAAAATGCTGGATTTGTTGGAGCTCGCTCAACACAACTCACCTCCTGAACAAAATCGGTAAGAGTTTCTCAATTTCTCAATTTACAGAATTGGCCTGCGTTTTCCTGCTTCTTGGTCTGACAAATACGACTTTGGCCCCCATCCGCTGGTCGCTCCCGCAGGCGCATCACAACATTTTGCGTCGTTCTTGCAGTCGGGGAATTCAAGAACATGCCGCCTGCAGCGCCTTTGGAAAAAGAAAAACCCCCTGCCTGCGCCGTAGATGGACGTGCAAGAGAGTCAGGAGGCAAAAAGAGCGTTTCGTATGGGTGAAGAAAATGAGGATCAGCTTTTGCCTGCTCTTCGTAGACAGGGTGAGGACCAATAGCTTTCCTTTGCACAGTGCTACATTGAAAGAAATCTAAGCAAGACCTGCAACAGGTTTAGCCGATCAAGCGCAACCCCTCAGACCCTACATCTGTGATCGCGCTTCTCACAGAAAAAAGCCTGCGAAAATGCCGGCTGACAAGTCGCAGTCTGAATCGAATTTAGCAGTTGGACAGCTACCGTCATGGCCTTCATGTGACTATGCCTTGGCCTTCACCCATTGTGGCTTTATTTTGGCCTTCTTAAGAAGGTTCGCATTGGTCACCACGCTTATGGAACTAGTTGCCATTGCCAGTTCTGCAATGACAGGATGCAGAAGCCCAAGGATCGCCAAAGGTATGGCCACCGTGTTATAAAAGAACGCCCAGAACAGGTTTTGCCGTATCTTGGCAACAGTTGCGCGGGATAGCCTTACAGCAGTCACAACAGCTGCCAGATCTCCACGGACCAAAGTAATGTCAGCTGCCTCGATAGCCACATCCGTGCCTGTACCAATAGCGATGCCCACGTTTGCCTGGGTGAGCGCGGGCGCGTCATTGATACCGTCACCCACCATCGCCACCCTGAGTCCCTGAGCTTGTAGCCTCTGTATCTCGCCAACCTTCTGATCAGGCAATACTTCAGCAAGCACGTGAGAAATGCCCAATTGACTTGCGATAGCCTGGGCTGTCCGGCGGTTATCTCCTGTGATCATCGCCACATCGAGACCCATGGATTTCAGCTCGGATATCGCAGCCCAAGCATCGTCTTTTAGTGTATCTGCAATGGCCAAAACGCCCAGAAGCCGTCCTGCCAAAGAGACACAAACCGCTGTCTTCCCTTCGCTCTCCAGCTTGTCAAGGTACGATTCGGCCCCGGAGACATCCACGCCACGTTCTGCGAGTAGCCGCTTACTGCCCACGAGAACCTCTCCATCAGGCAGGTGCCCCCTTACCCCCCTGCCCGTAATAGCTTCAAAAGCATCCATTTTTACCAGCTCAAGATTCTTGTTTTCAGCCGCCTCAACGATGGCTCGTCCCAGAGGATGCTCCGAGCCCCGTTCTACACTGGCTGCCACAGACAGAAGCCAGTCCGCCTCCGTGTCACCGAGCGGTACCACATCGGTCAATCCTGGTTTGCCCCTGGTGAGGGTACCCGTCTTGTCGAATACTATCACATCCACGTCGCGCATGGTCTGTATTGCCCCGCCGCTACGAAACAGGATCCCATTTTCAGCGCCGATACCACTGCCCACCATGATAGCTGTGGGTGTGGCCAGTCCGAGTGCACAGGGGCAGGCGATCACCAGTACCGCTACAGTGGCCAAAATGGCCAATGTCAGGGGGCTTAGGCCTGCATTCACCCATGGGAGGAACAATTGCGCGATGGATGCCGCTCTGCCCATAACTCCAGGCAGCGCAATCCATGAGATGAATGTTAGAGCGGCTACGATCAGGACGGCGGGAACAAACACCCCTGTTACACGATCAGCGAACTCCTGGATGGGGACACGCGTGCCCTGGCATTCTTCTACCAGTTTGATCACTTGAGACAAGAATGTGTCTTTACCCACCTTCGTCGCTCGTATCTTCAACAGCCCCTGCTGATTTACAGTCGCCCCGATAACCTCGCTACCCGACCGCTTGGTCACAGGCATGGACTCACCCGTAGCCATGGATTCGTCCACTTGGCTTTCGCCTTCCACCACTATGCCATCGGTAGGGATCTTCTCACCCGGCCTCACTATCATGATGTCCCCAACTACGAGCGCTCGTACAGGGACCTCGACCTCCCTGCCCCCACGGAGTATGCGGGCTGTCTTTGCTTCAAGTTGCACCAGCTTGCGGATAGCTTCCGATGCTCTGCCCTTCGCACGGGCCTCGATATAGCGGCCGGTCAGGTGAAAGGCCATGATCATAGCGGAGACCCCAGCGTAGTTCTCGATGGGAGCAAAAAAAGTGCCGATTCCGGTCGAAAACGCCACCAGTGTACCCATGGCGATCAACACGTCCATGTTAGCGGAGCCGTGGCTGACTGCCTTGTAGGCGGTCCTTAGCGTCGGTGCACCGGCAACGAATAGGACTGGTATGGAGAGTACCACCATGGCCAGGTTAAACAAGAACGCATTCGGCCAGCCGTGACCGTGACCTCTTCCGAGTACCATGCCGATGAGCATCCATGCTGCCACCGGGGCAGCAAAGCCCCAAGCCAGGAGAACCCGGCGACGTGCAGCGGACAGTTCTTTCAGTTCAGTTGCCTGCAGTACGCCTGCATCTTCCTCCTCATCCACGTCGAATAACCTGTAACCTGTGCCATCCACGGCGGAAAGCAGTTCCCCCATGTCAAACTGCTCAGGTACGTAACGAATGTGGGCACGCTCCGTGGCGAGATTGACTGTGGCGCCGGTAACACCTGAAACACGGGCAATTGCGCTCTCGACGCGTCTTGCACATGCCGCACAAGTCATTCCTTCGACTCCCATAATGAGAGTGATCTCGTGTGCCCGCACAGAGTATCCTGAGGATTCAACCGCCTTTCTGAGTGCTTCTTCGTCCGTAACCTCGGGGTCAAACTGCACGTAAGCTTTCTTGCTGGCGAAGTTCACCCTGGCGTCTTTCACGCCCGGGCTGTTTTGAAGCACCTGCTCTATGCGTCTCGCACAAGCAGCGCAAGTCATCCCTTCAATCTCCAGAGTCTTTTGTTCCATATGTGTAGTGCCTGGTGTGTATCAAGCCGGCCTCCCCAACACCCAGGTCTTATCTCCTTTCCGGAATGGACTTGCCCGCCTAAAGCGAACTCTCAACAGGGAGGCCTCTGTCCTGGGTATTTCACCCATACATCCTTCCTGCGGCCGGCTGGAAGGCGTTGGTAGATGCCCCCGGGAACCGGCTGATAGACTTGACCCTCTGTCACGCCTTTCGTAATGGATCCAGGTGACCTGTGGCAGGTTGCGCCTTGTTGCATACCTCTTTCAAAGCGACGAAGAGCCCTGACTACCACGTCGGCTCTGGAACTCTTCATCCCGGTTATTATGATAACTCATAAGGCTCACGATGTCCAAGATAGAGTCCAAGATAGATAGGATGAAGTCCGTGTCAAGATATAGCAGGGGAAAACTCCCCGTGTTTTAGCCTGTCCATCTTGTCGAAGTGATCTCTCGTAAAAATGTAATTTACCCATGGTGTACTTGCAGACGATCCCTTTAACGCCGGGATGGACGCCAAAAGCCATGGGTCTTCTTTCAATTGCCTGTTCACCGACGATTTGCCGAATACGGCTATGAAGTCTGATGTCATCTTTGTTTTCAAAGTTGTGCTCAAGTTCACCGTTAGACCGCGCTACAAGCAGGCGCGCCATCCGGTCCGCTCCGCCTTTGGTCTACCTGGTACCTATCTTCTTTCTCCCGCTAGGCAGTGTATGCCTCACCTGACCCTTTGTAGCCCCACGGCGCTCTTCTTTCGGTAGGGCTGCTATCCCGTCCCAATTATCCATGAGGTACCCCCTTTAGGGCCATACGCTTCATTTTTACACCCTAGACGAACTTAATCGCCCTCTCAAGACTTTCCATCGTACCGGTTTTATCAAGTAACTCTATCCCTTTGCACACGGCCCCATAGTGGTCAGCGCTGAACACTAACGCCTCTGTCAGGTTCTTTCGGAGATGGAATCGGTCAAGGAAGGTATGTAGCACCCGGGAGGAGTGCAACGCCTTTCTTTATCCACGAAGCCCCGTCACCGTCAACCCTTATGCGTACATCGCTGCTTAAACAGCACTTCTGGCCAAATGCTGCACCACCCTACGTTCGTTTTCGTGCTGTTGTGGTACCAACACTTCCTCTGCTCAACTGCGTTTTCCGACTCAGGCACCACCCCGGACTCGAATCCAGCTCCTTAACTCCTTTGCCTCTTCCTGGGCACATTCCCCCCATACCGCCATCGCCGATACCCCCGGTGCCAGGTATTCAAGGATCCTCTCAGCCCTGCGAAACGGTATCTCTGGCTCTAAATCAACGCCAACTTTTTCATCGTGGGTAACAACCGCTCACGGCTCTCCAACCCCAACGTCTCGACAAGGAGACTCCCTTTTCTTGCACGATAACCGTATAACCCCGTGCCTGTATACGTTTAACTGTGTTCTTTAACACAGCGCTGGACTTGCGCTCATCAAAGTAGTTGGGGCCTAAATCATGATATGGATGGTTGCCGGTCTTTTAAGATA
>DYEP01000164.1 GCA_020725675.1 Symbiobacterium sp.
CGATCGATCACTCGTGCAACGTCCGCCATGCATTCGCCATTTGCTTCAGCCACCCAGAGTTTGAACACGGCAGGTCCTCGTTGCTCCGTCAGGAATGGCGAATCCCCAAACTCCCGGAGGGGTACAGGAATCATGCCCTTATTCCCGCGGCACGGTGAAGCGGTAGCCCTGTCAAAACCTGCAAGCACAACATCCTGTCTATCTACATCAGGCACTTTGACCCAGAGGCAAGAGGAAGATGTAGCCTTGAACAAAGCGCGCTCAATCCGAATCTCTTTGTCCGCCCACTCCGTTGGAACAGTATCTTCAGTTCCCAGTCCCCACCGGAACCGGTTCAACACGAGCCTGAGCTGTACAGGCCCGCCTGGGGCTTCCTCGATATACCAAAGCGTGACGTCGCATTGCGGATCCGGCGGCAGCAGGTACTCTCCATCCCGGACAACACGCACGAGCGAACCGATTCTATCATCGTGCGGATAGATCAGAGCCTCCCCATCCTGCAGTATTCTCACTTTGATGTCCAAGTGGCCCGAAGGGCCTGGAAGAGCCGAATGAGGCTCTATGTCTATGCTCTTCACAGATGTTACAAACCGGAAGTCAAAACTCTCGAGCAGTTCGTCCCGGTGATTGTATATTCGTACAAAATACCAGCCTGATTTGCGTTTGGCCAGCTCTTGGGGAAGAAGTATTTCCTCACCGCTTGTATCAGGTTGGCAGTACGTCCTCCAGCGCCCACGCCCGGACCCCTCTCTCCCGACCACTAGTGTCTTCACCTGCTCCAGAGCCTTATCTCTGGCAGCCACTATGGTGGGAGGCGCTCCTAGAAACAGCGGACCGAACACACCATCCAGCCCATCGTCATACACCTTCCCGGAGAGGGCAAATTGCGATTTGATAGTTTCAAAGGGGATCTGAGTTCCATCGGTCGTCCTGAGCACGTAGGAATCGCCCGTATCGTACATCTGGAGAAGCCCTGCGACGTAGCCTTCCATCGATGTGTTACGGACAGGCCGAAGTGTTCCATCTGACTGGAGCACCCAGCGCTCTGGAAATACCGAGAGATATAAACCCTCCCCGCATGTCCTTGATACCAGGTGTCCGAAAAGCCCATCGCTGCGGAGTTTGAATACCAGATAGGGCCGGATTCTATCCTTGGCTGGCAATTCGTCCCACTGCTTGCAGTCCCTCCTCCCGTTCGAATCATCCACACCTACGACCCAGGTCAAGCCGCGTCTTTGACAAAATACCTCAGGTAAGGCCAACCTTGTGTTCGGCCTGGATCTCATGAGCCTTGTCTTTTCGCGCGGACGCCCTCCACGCTGTGAAGGAGGGATAGAAGATGAAGTGGCCTCCGCAGGCTCAGTCCCCTGAATCTCCACAGGCTTCTCTGCGGTCGTGCCTTCCGTCTCCGTGATTTCCGATGGTTCTGTGTCACTCTGTTTCTTCTTAACATCTGCCTGCGGCTTCTGCACGGGCTCTGTTGCATCCTCTTGCTTTTCTTGTTGGTCCGCATCAAATCGGTCTTCACACGGGACAGTGCTCCCCTTTTCTGCCTGTATGGGGTCAACACGTTCCCGGTCCGTCCTACTTCCAGACAGCAATCTGCGATGTATCAGCACGGCGATAACTGCCAGCAGAAAAAGAGCAACTACAAGTTCCATCGCCTCACACCTCACAACAAGAGTGGTAAGAGGATCATCGTGAAAGACATGCCGCAGGTGCCAAAACAGGGAGGGCCACCCAGCTTCAATCACCTGGTCCACCTGGTCCGATATTTGATTTGCTGCCATTCTTTAAGTGGGATACGCTTTGTCGTGTTGCTTCCGAGCGATGGGGTTGATGGTAAATCTCTTGCTGGTTTTCCACGCAAGAAAGTCTAATTGCACAGCACGTACACCACTCCGATGGCTCATGGGGGGCGCCTCTGGGTGAGTTAAACAGGCAGTGTGGTCCAGCACATGTCGCAGCCTGCCGTATTTTCACTCTTTTGCTAATTCTTTCGATACACTAGGAAATCTCTCCTCCCTGACCGGAATATTACAACAACTTGGATCCAGAGGTCGTATCCTTGAAGCGGGCTATCTCACCTTCCCTAGCTACAGATCGAGCCCGGGCGTCGGCTCGCCCGCACATAAACTATTTGGGACCGGGAGGAGACCGGCTGTCAGGTTGGTCTCCTCCTGTCCTTGGGGGGGTGTTTGGGAAATTTACAGAACAGAACAAGAGGTGCATCGTGGGTTCGGTGAAGCTCCACACGCACATTGCAAGGCAGGACCGGCGAACCCGGCCAGTATTTCTAGGTGGCTCCAGCAACACGCCATCACCGTGCGATGCTTATCTGGCCTCCCACTCCAGGACCAGTTCAAGCACGGGCAGTGTCCCCGGGTCCTCTCCCCCTCGGTGAAGCATCAGAATCCTGAGCCGTTGATTCTCCCTCTTCATCAGATTCAAGGGTTTCTCCCCATCCTGCTGTATCAAGTCCGCCAGAGATACCTTTGCCCTTGGCGATAGTGAGTCATCGACAAAGAGTAATAGGTCGAAACCGGAGTATGTTTCAAGAGCCTCGTTCATTCCTCCCGGGAACCAAACCTTCATCCCTGAGAGAATCAAGTCACGTTCAGGGAGCACGGCGGCGTCCTCGTCCCGACCTGAGTCAAACAGCACTGACCGTCCTTCCGCAAACTGCGGACTACCTGTGAATACTCTTGCGGATTCGCTCCTTAAAGACATGCTTTCAGAATCGTCCAAGGATGATGTAGCTATCGTATCTCTTGTTGAAGAAGCAACGGGCAAGCAGTGGTACAAGGGCGCCGTACGATTACAGCATATGATTGTACCTCCGGACCCGAGGAACGCTTGAGACCACCCGTCTGGCAACGCATTTCCAATCACATAAAGTGCCTGAGCTCGTTTCCCGGCTTCGCACCGGACGGCCACGAACGACGTCTCGCTCGAAAGCAGGCCGTGACTGAGAGACTCCTGGACTATTAGACCACGCAGTGCCTCCTCCACGTCTTGCCTGGCATTCTCAGGATACAGTCTTGGAGCCTCACTCTCTCCGGAACAGAATGCTCTCCCTGGATCGTAGCCCAGTCGCATGAGTTCGTTCCTGAGCTGGTCCCTTTCATATCTGCCATCGGCAAGGAGTGATAATGTGAGAATGCGCCGCGCCCCGAATAGCGCCTTGATCGCTGGCCCCCCGTTGCCTCGTTCATGGTGGTCAACACTGCAGGTAGCGAGAATTTCACCTCCAGCAGTCAGTCCGAAAACCAAAGGAGCGCTTTCGTCTTCTGCCCGGCCCACAATCCATGTGCTGCGTTCAGCAGGCAAATCTCCCAGGTCTACAGCGCTGCGACCTTCTGCAACATTCCGGGTCACCCTTCGCCCCGTAGACTGAACTCTCTCTCGATTGATCTCAAGGCTCAGTGATGCAAAAACCGGTTGCGACCAGTCTTTAAGGATTTCATCCAGAGCGGTGGAGATGTCTCCCTCATCCGGATCGCTGGTGAGAAACTTCGCAACTCCTCCTCCCCGTTCGGCCAGCTCCAGGGCAAGTAACGAGTTAGGAGCAGCATCAATACACAAAATGCTAATTCGCCGGGAATCCCTTTGAGACCCCTCAAGATCAGCCAGGTGCAGAATCCGACCTGCATCCGTGACCTGGGCATCCGTAATGATCAGCACATGGCGCGCCACGTCGCCCTCGACCCTTTTTGTGCCAAGGGCCTGCTCCAGTGCAACACCGAGTTCCGTCCCCCCGCTGTCACGGCAGCTGTCAAGGAACTCCTTTGCGTTTTTCACCGTGAGTCGGTCTGCCCTGACTGGGTTTTTCGAGAACCACTTTGTTGTGTGGTGAAACACTCCCAGGTTAAAACTGTCACAATTCTGAAGACCAGACAGAAACTTCTTAACGGCCCAGTCAGCGGCTTCCCATTTTGCTCCTTCCATTGATCCGGAGTGATCGATGAGGAGAATGACCTCCCGTGGCACCCTCACCACGGAGTTCTGAGCTGCCGGCGGGGTGACCAGCGCCAGGAAGTAACTATGGTTTGAAGGCTTATCTTCATAAGTCCAGACCTGAAGAGTGGGGCGATTCTCGCTCTGCTTGGGCATCCAATTCAATATGAAGTCCCGGTCAGGGATAACTTCGTCGTCCAGCAGTCGCACACGGCTGAAGACTCCCTCGTCGGTTACATCCAGGGCATGAGTGGGACTGTCTACCCAGTCCGCCCCTACCATTTCCAACTCCAGCGAGAAGCGATGGCCCGGGTCATGAAGCAGGTAAAATGGCTGGCCTTTTGCTGCCCTAGACCCCATCTCGTCGCTCCTGACATATCGAGGAGCAGTGGTCAGAGGGATCCGGAGGGACCACCCAGGTCCTTCGGGCTGTGCAACCTGCACGTACTGGACCTCAACGGCCACTTCCTGATCCGGCAGTATGCCCGCGACGAATACCGTAAAGACGCCAGGTGTTTCCTGACATGCAAGCGCTGACTGCTTCCCTTCACGTCTCGCCTCTTCGTATTCGCTTTCGCCTTCTTGTCGATCTCTCAACTCCGCCTTAATCTCTACATCGCCAAAGCGCACCTCTATACCCGTAACAGCTGCGTTGCCCGGCAACGGAAACCGGTACGCCGCCTCAAGGACCGCATCACATTGTTCAGAGGTGTACCCGAAAACCTGCACCAGCCGAAGTGAACCTAGCGGCCCTGCGAACCTCCCCGTCAACTTGCTCCGCTTCAGGGGAATGAAGCGTCGACTTTCACTTGATTCACGGTCGGAAGGTATGATCTCCAGAACACCAATGCCGTCAGGTCTTGAGTTTTCACAGAAACGGGGGTTAAACACGGCTGACCGTTCCTTTCTTCTTTAGAAATGCCCAGAGCCGAGATTCCTGCCTCATCGATCTCAAGCGGGAGAC
>DYEP01000165.1 GCA_020725675.1 Symbiobacterium sp.
AATGAATTGGGTAGAATGCGGCGCGGCGTATCTTCAAGCCCTCCCCCCTGCTACGCTCACACCTTCAAACAGAACGTCAGGTGCATAACCAAAGGGGTAGAATATGGCTCTGTTGGAAGAGAGGGTATTGCCCACTGCCCCTACATTCCGGAACACATCGTACACGTTTCCCGCAACCATCGCGTCCATGATCTTGGCGCGTATGACACCGCGCTCTACCAGAAATGCAGTGCCCAGGTTCAAGGAAAACTCGCCGGCCACTATGTTACCGGTATGACCCCCCATCACCTGCTGTACGTAGATGCAGCGCGGAAGCTGGGACATCACGTCCTGGATGTCGTCTTTCCCAGGGCTCATCACGAAGTTTGTGTAGCACGGAGAGGGTACGACCTCCACGCCCTCGTTGAAGAGCTGCCTTCTAAAACCGTTGCCCGTACTCACTTTTCCGGTTTGGGAAGCAGTCTTAAGGTCAAGCAAAAACCCAGATAACACACCTTTATCATAAATGGTGTTCACCCTGCAGGGAGAGCCCTCATCATCAAACGGCACGCTGTTTGTGCCAAGAGGTATTGTAGGGTCATCTACCACGGTCACCCTGTCACTGATGAGCTGCTCGCCCAGTCGGTGCGCAACAGGGGATATCCCTCGTGCCAGCGCCTGGCCTTCCACACCTGCGAACAGGCGAAAGAGCAATGCCCACATGGCCTGCCCGGAAAATACTACGGGGTACCGGCCGGTCTTTATCCCCACCCGGTTGTCTGCAGCGAAATGATATGAAACAATCTGTTCGATGTGTTCTTCTTCCAGGTCGAACCACCGCCCGGAAGCAGCGAAAAATTGCATTTGTCGAAAGCCTTCTGTCGAGAGAGTGTCAAGACTGAGCCAAAAGCCCGTCTTTTTATAGGTTGAAGAAAAGCCGCTGGTGTTCTCGATGGTGACGCTCTTTATCTCTCTTTGGGCGGCCAGTTCGTGAGCGATGCCCTTTTTCTTAAGGGCATCGCTGATCTTCATCGCCGAGACCAGCAGGGTTTCCTCAGGGACCGAAGCTGTCCCCGGATCAAAACAGTGCGTCTCTGAACAGGGACTGTTGGGAAACACATACTCGGCCGGGTTTCCAGACGCGGCCGTCTTTAAAGCGGCATCTACCAGAAAGCCCGAGTCAGGAACAGTGGAGGAGGCCTTTCCCATACGCCCGTCCTTTACCACCCTGAGCCCGATGCCCACTGTTTTTTGCGTGCTGAGCTGCTGAAGCTCACCACTGATCACGCATATCGGGGTGCGTTCCTCTTCAGCGACATATACTTCGGCTTGCTCCGCTGATGCGGCAGCGTAACGGAGGATCTCCATCATACCTATCGCCCCCCTATGGTAAGTGAATCGATCTTGATGTGAGGGGATCCGGTTCCCGACGCGGCGAGTATCTGACCGTCTTTACCGCAGCCGCCGGCCCTGGACATCTGTATATCGTTGCTTATCAGCGATATGGCGTTCAAGGTGACAAACAGGTTTCCAGAAAGCACCACGTCCCGAACCAGACCCCCGATCTGCCCATCCTTTATTCTGTAGGCGTACTGCGCCCCGAAAGTGAACATGTCTCCCGAGGTCTGCCCTCCCGCGGCTCCCACCACGTAAAGACCTCCTTCCGCAGATTCAAGCAAGTGCGGCAGCGAGTGTTCACCAGGCTCTATAAAGATGTTTGACATCCGGACGATGGGCTGAAAGATAAAATCCTTCGCCCGGGCGTGGCCGGTCGGGGCTTCCCCCAGCCTGCCGGCGGTCTGCCTGGAATGAAGCCGGCCTGCCAGCAACCCGTTTTTTACGAGGTATGTACGCGAGCCAATCACACCCTCGTCGTCGTACCTGTACGAACCCGGGTTCCCTGGCCAGGACGCGTCGTCCACGATGTTGAGCCATTTGCCTCCAAACCGCCTGCCCAGCTCCATGGTCCGCTCAAGGCTCTCGTTGCCGATGAGGTTGTCTGCTTCACTTAGGTGTCCGAACGCCTCGTGCACAAATACCCCTGCACATTCGGGGTCAAGCACCACGGGATAGTTCCCCGCCTGCACCGGCTCTGCGTCGAGCAGTTCCGACGCCATCTTCGCCTTTTCCTCCACACGGGCTTCGTGGCCGAGCAGTAGCGAATAGTCTGATGAGCCTCCGTACGCCATCCTCACACTCTGGCTCAGTGCACCTTCCCGCGCGGTCACCATCAGCCTGATACCGGTGAGTACCTGCTCCTGGCGGATGGCTGCTCCTTCCGTAGAGCAAAAGTACTTGGTCGTTACAGATTCCGTGTAGTATGCGGTGGTAGTCGCCACCCGGGGTACTGAGAGGCAAATCTGGTTATACCTCCTCAGCAGTTCTATCTTATCGTCATCGTCCACATCGTTCGGGTGCTGTATCGGGTGAACGCGTACGTCTTCTTGCACAGGCGGCACCCAGGCCAGACGCACCGGTTCTGAAGCGTAGCGGGAAGCCATCCGTGAAAGGCTTGTCGCCCGCCTCACCGCGGACGCCATTTCCTTCCATCCCGAAAACGCACACTGGCCCCAGTTAGAACCGGCCAGACTGCGGCAAAATCCCCCCTCCTTCCTCATAACCGAGACGTCTGCAAGTTCTTTCCCGGTGAAAGAGAAAGACTTGAGCGTGGTAACCTCATACCTCAGATCAGCATAACCCGAAGCCTCAGAAAGCGCTTCCCTTAGCTTGTCAAGCACACGACACACCTCCACTGGAAGATTTCTGGCAGGTGCTTTGATACACCTTCAAAGAATATGATGTTTCGAAAAGAAAAGAACAGAGGGTATAGTTCCTCGCTAATCGAAAGAAAATGTTGCAGTGAGGTCGGGTCATACACTCAAGAAAAAAGGAGGTGAAAGCGACCCGGCTGTGAAAAGGCAGTCGCCTTTCCTCTGCCGGAGACGATACCATGGGGCAGGTCAATCCAGAGATTTTCAGGGAGTACGACATTCGAGGGGTCGTGGGAGAAGACCTCACAGAAGACACGGTGCAGCTCATCGGCCGCGCCTTCGGGACCTACGTAAAGCGGCAGGGTGCGAAAAGAGTTGTCGTAGGGAGGGATAACCGCAAGAGTTCCTCGCTGTTTTGCGACGCCATCATCACCGGGCTTACACGTTCGGGCCTTGACGTGGTGGACATCGGGCTCGTGGTCACCCCCATCTTTTACTTCTCCCGCATCCACCTGGGGATAGACGCGGGAGTGATGGTGACAGGGAGTCACAATCCTCCCGAGTTCAACGGCTTCAAACTGGGATGGGGTCCGGGTACGCTGTACGGTGAGGAAATCAGGAAGCTTTGGACAGTCATCAGAGAGGGCGACTTCGAAAAGGGTACAGGCAACGTCGTGAGCGCGGACGTGGTGCCCGCATACATGGAAAGCGTGCTCTCTCGCGTGCGCCTCGGTCCAAGGAAGCTCAAGGTAGTGGCAGACGCCGGTAACGGCACCGCGGGATTGTTTGTAAAGCCATTGCTTGAGCAGCTTGGCTGCGACGTGATCCCTTTGTTCCTGGAGAGCGACCCTGACTTCCCCAACCATTTTCCGGACCCGGTCCGGGTCGAAAACCTTGCCGAACTGATCGAGACAGTACGCAGGGAGCAGGCAGACCTGGGTGTGTCGTTCGACGGCGACGCCGACCGCCTGGGTGTGGTGGACGACACCGGCGACATCCTCTGGGGCGATACGCTGATGATCCTTTACTGGCGGGAAATCCTGAAGAAACACCCAGGATGCCGCGCCATTATCGAGGTGAAATGCTCCCAGGCACTCGTAGACGAGGTAAAACGGCTCGGAGGCAAGCCGGAGTTTTACAGGACTGGACACTCGCTGATAAAGGCACGGATGAGGGAAACCGGTGCGCTGTTCGCGGGGGAGATGTCGGGCCACCTCTTTTTCGCCGACGAGTATTACGGGTTTGATGATGCGCTCTACGCTGCCGCCCGGCTCCTTCGCATCCTGTCGGCCGATGAACGCAAGCTGTCCCAGATCGTGGCTGACATCCCGCGCTACTGTTCCACACCGGAGCTGCGTCTTGGCTGCCCTGATTCCGCCAAGTTCAGGGTTGTAGCGGCGGCCCAGGAGCACTTCTCCCGCACGCATCCGGTCGTAGATATGGACGGCGCCCGTGTGCTGTTTGAGAACGGGTGGGGCCTGATCAGGGCGTCCAACACCCAACCTGTGATCGTGGTGCGCTGTGAAGGTAAAACCCCGGAGGATCTTACCGCGATTAAGCAGGAAGTGTTTTCCTACCTGTCGCAGTTTCCCGAGGTAGATATGTCCAGTGTGGAGTAGATGCTCGGGGTCCGTGCCAGGGTAAGCTTTGCTCATGATAATCTGCCGACCTTGGCCGGCAGGTCACTCTGCCGGTCCGGTCGGCAGTCGCTCTCTTTGCGGCACTCACTGAGTATTTTTGGGCACCTGCTGGCCCCTGTGGTTAATATCGTAATCACCTTTGATCAGAAGTTCTGATACGGTTACCATCTTATAGCCGCGTTTCTTCAGCCATTCAAGGATCATGTCCAGCGCTTCGGGAGTATAGGTACCGTTATTGTGAAACAAAACTATGGCGCCGTTGTGCATCCTGTTTACCACCCTGTCGGTCATTTGCCCGGCTGTAGGCCCTTTCCAGTCAAGCGAGTCTATGCTCCACTGAATGGTCAGGCATCCCAGTTCTTCCGCCACCTCGATAGTCTTGTTGTCGTATGCGCCGTACGGGGCCCTGAACAGGTTGCACTCGACTCCTGTGGTCTCCTTCACCAGCGTCTTGTTTTCGATAAGGTCCCGTCTTGCCTGATCCCGGGTGATCTTTGTGTAATCCGGGTGCCTGGCAGAGTGAAGCCCCAATTCGTGGCCTTCTGCCACAAGCCGTCTGGCCAGGTCAGGATAGCGGTTCACCCAGGTGTTCACAAGAAAGAACGTGCACTTGACGCCGTGCCGCTTTAAAACCTCAAGGATATCAGGCGTCCGGTCCGGATCCCAGGCGCAGTTGATGGTAATGGCCACTTTCTTGTCTGGTGTCATCACAGAGTAAATGGGAATTTTTCGCGACGGGGACGTGGTGGCTACGTACGCCTGCGGGCCGAAATAAACGAACATGCCGAGGATCAACAGGGCGAATGATACCAGGATCAACCGCTTCGGCACCACAACTACCATTACAACACCCCCTTCCGAGTCTCGCAAACCACTATGCGGCCAAGCAGCAACACTGCAACCAGGTTAGGGATTGCCATGAACCCGTTTATCACGTCCGACGCGTACCACACCGTGCCAACAGGCAAAAGTGAACCGACGTAGACAGCCGCTGTCCACAACACCCGGTAGGGTAGAACGGCCGCGCGGCCCAGCAGGAACTCCGTGCACTTTTCGCCATAATATGACCAGCCGAGTATGGTGGAGCCGGCAAACAGCACGACGGATATGACGACAACCAGGGCACCGAGCGGCCCAAGCGATGTCTGAAACGCCAGGGCTGTGAGCTCGGCGCCGCTTATCCCCGTGGTCCATACCCCGGAGGAGACGATCACAAGCCCTGTCAGCCCGCTCACAAGCAGGGTGTCAAACACCGTGCCGCTCATGGCAACCAGCCCCTGCCTGGCAGGGTTTTGGGTCATCGCGGCGGCGTGTGCGATGGGTGCGCTTCCAAGGCCGGCTTCGTTTACGAAAATGCCTCTTGACAGGCCTGTCTGAATCACCCGCCCAAGCCCCGCCCCGACGAAGCCGCCTGTTGCAGCCGTACCGGAAAACGCGCCGTGGAAGATCTGCCAGAGCGCCATAGGCAGCCGATGGGAAAACCGGACCAGCGCCGCCACGCAGCCAGCGATGTATAGTGCAGCCATTAGCGGTACAAGCAGTGAGGTCACCGTCCCGATTCGTTTTAGACCCCCGAATATCACCAGCCCTACCAGCACAGTCAGCACGGAGCCAGTCAGGGTCACAGGAACAGACAGCGAGCCTCCGAGCACCATCGCCACTGTATTGGCCTGCACCATGTTACCGATACCGAATGCCGCCAGCGCACCACACACCGAAAAGCAAATTGCGGCAGGCCGGGCCCGGGGCCCGAGCCCTCGGACCATGTAATACATGGGGCCGCCCACATAGCCGTGGGCAGTGCGCGTGCGGTATCGGACAGCGAGCACCGCTTCGGAGTACTTGGTGGCCATGCCAAACACCGCCGTGAGCCACATCCAAAACAGCGCGCCCGGACCGCCCAGCGCTACCGCTGTGGCCACCCCTGCCAGACTGCCGGTCCCAACGGTGGCCGCCAAGACTGTGGTGAGCGCTTGAAACGGCGGGATATCCCCACCGGCTTTGGGTGAGTGCAGCACACACCAAAGAGCCATCGGCAGACGCCTGACCTGGATAAACCTCAACGCGAACGTGAGGTAGGCCCCTGTAAACAACAGCAGCGCCTGTGTCCAAGGTCCCCAGGCGAGCGCGTGCAGCCAGGCAAGCCCCAGCAAAGCCATCCCCCTTAGGTTATGCTATTCCAGCAAAGCTCCCGGTATAACTGCGCTCATGGGCCCTCCGAGGTGTTTTGTCCGCAGTCTTGCGGGAATATGGCTCCTGCGAATGTATAAGACTATCAATCTGGTGATGTAATTTGGAATATGACGTGATCGTAATAGGAGGGGGACCTTCCGGGGCTACCGCCGCGTCACACCTTGCGGGCTCAGGTCACTCGGTGCTCGTGTTGGAAAAGGGTCCGAGGGGGCGAAGCAAGCCCTGTGCCGGGGGTCTCACGGCCCAGGCTGTGAGGGAACTTGGGTTTCACCTTCCCAGCTCCGTTCTGGGCCGTCCCATCTATTCCCTGAGGCTGGTCTGCTGCGGCAGGACCCGCGAGGTGCGGCGGAAAGAACCGTTTATGTGGGTCACACGCAGGGATCTCCTGGATCTCTACCTCCTTGACAACGCAGCCAGGGCAGGAGCTACTGTGCGGAACGAGGAGGCCGCAATCGATATTTCACGTACGAATGCGCAAGTCACGGTAACCACCCGGGCGGGCAGCTACAGCGGGCGACTGCTCATACTGGCAAGCGGAGTGCGAAGCGGTTTGGTACGCAAGGCGGGGTTTTCCATGACCACACCGCTTGGCTGGTGTACTGTGGCCAGCATACCCACACCCCACACGGATCCTGGTGACACTGTCCTGGTGGAATACGATTTTGGAGGAAAGGGTTACGGCTGGGCATTTCCAGGAGTGGGCCACATGAACATCGGGTACGGTTGTCATCCTCCATTTGCCTCACAGGCGAACAATCTGTTTGAGTCGTTTATCCAAAGACACGGGCTGCCAAAGCCACAGGCGCGCGCCTTCTGGCCTGTCCCGCTGGGAGGGGGTCGAAGATTCGCCCTCACAGCCGACTCGGCACTGGTGGTGGGGGATGCAGCCGGCATGGTGGATCCGTTCACGGGGGAGGGGCTCCGGTACGCGTTCAGGTCCGGCCGTCTCGCAGCCGAGGTTGCTGCTGCCGCTCTGTCCGCCTACGACTACCCGCCAAAGAGCGACCTGTCATACTACGATCAGGCGTGCAGGGTGAGTATCTTCCGTGAACTGGAAGCAGCGCGAAGAGTCGTATGCGTGGCCTCCAAGTTTCACCGGCTGTTTGAAGAGCTTATGCTAAGACCCGGAATGGCAGAGAGCATCCAGGACCTGTTGAGCGGCCAGGGAGGCTACGGCTCCCTGGCAATAAGGGGGCTTTTGTGTATGTTCAGTACCGGTTCGGGCGCAGTCAAACGGCCCAAAGCTACAACCAGTGAAGTGAGTCAAGGAGACGGGCCACTGTAAGCCGGTTCACTTCGAAAACGGGCACCTGGCATTTCGGAGTATTTTCGTCCCTCAGCCTCACAGGCAGGGGCAACGGGCTGATACCGCGCCAGCGTGCTCTCCAATCGGGCGGCGTGTCCGGAGTGGGGATGCGGTCTGACAGTTCAGCCCAAAGCAGCGTCCATATGCGGGGCACCACGCTGAATACGTCATAACCTCCCCCGCCCAACACCACGAGCCGGCCCGCGCAGAGGCGGTGGCTGAGCTGATGAATGGACCTGGCGGCGTGGATAAAGGCTGTGCTTGTGAGGGAGAGGTGGCTTAAAGGATCGAGGTAATGCGCATCACACCCGAACTGAAGCACGATGATGTCCGGACGAAAACTCGAAAGCACCCGTGGGACTACGCTGTCAAAGCACCAGATCCACGATTCATCATCGGTAAAAGGCTCAACCGGTACGTTGACCGAGAAACCCAGGCCCGGTCCCTCGCCCAGTTCATGAATACCTCCTGAGCCTGGAAACAGGTACCTTCCGTTTTCGTGTATGGAGAGTGTGAGCACGTCCGGGTCGTCGTAGAACTCCCACTGAACACCGTCGCCGTGATGGGCATCCAGGTCAACGTAGGCGACTCTCATGCGATAGTGTCTTCTCAATAGCCTGATGCCCACGGAGATATCATTGTAGATACAGAAGCCCGACGCGCAGGCGCGGTGTGCGTGATGCAACCCGCCTGCCAGGTTGACGGCATGTAAGACCAGGCCACGCGCCACTGCAGCACACGCTCTGATGGTCGCTCCCACAACAAGCGAGCCGGCCCGGTGCATATCAGGAAACACCGGGTTATCCTCGGTTCCAAGGCCGAACAGAGATGCGTCCATCTTCTCCCCCTGGCCGAGCCGTTTTACAATGTTCACGTACTGGGGCGAGTGCACCGTTCTCAAAAGCCTTTCAGAGGCGGGCCTCGGGAGGATGATCTCTTGCGGGAACAGAAGGCCCATGTCCGTCATAAGGCTGCGTGCCAGTTCCAGTCTTAAGGGGTTGAACGGGTGCTCCTTTCCAAAGCGGTAAGATAAAAACCTCTCGGAGTGGATGTATGCAGCCTTCATCCGTTGTCTCGCCTCTTTCAGCGTTTATCGGGAGGCCATATGACCTCGTAACCCAGGGCTGTTACAGCCTGTTTTATCTGCCGCGGGTCGATGGTGGCGATCCGAAACACAAGCGAACGAAAGCCTTCCTTCTTCGAAGCAGGCGTAATCACACTTATGATGTTCACACCGAAATCACGGATGACTGAGGCGACCGATGCCAGATGCCCCGGGGTATCAGGTACCACCACCTCAAGACGGGAGCTGGGGCGGGAGACTCCCATGAGCTCAACCAGGCAGCGCAAGATGTCGGTCTCAGTGAGAATGCCCACAAGCGCTCCTTCTTTCACAACCGGCAGGCAGCCTATCCTGTGCACGTACATGAGCCTGGCTGCATCTTCCACCGGGTCCAGCGGATGCGCAGTGATCGGCGGTGATTTCATCACCTCTCCCACCCGGAGCTTGGAGAGTCGTTCTATGTTCTCCTCCCGCAGCACGGCGGGACTCATGTCCCGTAAATCCCTGTCGGTCAGTATGCCAGCCAGTCTATCCCCGTCCAGCACAGGAAGGTGCCTGATCCGTTCCTTCTGCAGGGTGGCAAGAGCATGGCACAGCGAGTCGGAAACATTCACCGTGACGACGCGGGTACTCATGATGTCCGCTACCAGCATGGCTAACCCCCCTTTGACTTGTATCTTAGCCTTTCAAACCGCGCCTTCGTCTCGGAGGACACGTTCCTGCCCATGCGTACCATCAGCATGTTCGCAGGGTGGTAGAGGATGTCGGGATCGTCCGTGCCCATCCTGACAAGACCCACGCGGGATAGCAGCTTCTCCAGCATCCCCCGGTACTCCCATACGGAAAGCCCGGTACCTTTTAGGTCCCAGTGCCAGGAGTACTCGGTAGATATGACGATGTAATCCTCCATGGCGGGGTCCGAAAACGCGTACTCAAGGAGCCGTCTACCTACTCCTGAGTTTCTGAACTGCGGCGCGACCTCGATCCCCCCCATAGCGAGTATGCCCTCTGAGCCTTCCGCGCCCCAGCGCTCAAAGGGTTCCGGCGGATGAAAAGCAACATAACCGACGAGCGTGCACCCGCAGGATGCACAGTATAGCCTGCCGCCTGGTACGGATATCACAGAAAGCAGGGCCTCTTTTTGGCGTTCGGGCGTGCGAAACGCCGAAAGCCCCGCGTGCATGTGTAGACGCTCCAGATCATCGCGGCCGCTCGCTCGCCAGATACGCACCGTTCCATGTGATGTGTCAAGGGTAATAGGGTCCAAGTGCTTCCCTCCGTACATGCCGTGTGTGAAGCTTCGAGAGTCGCAGATAACTCTCCTGCCGCTTCCAGGTTCCGTGACATCCTCCCCTCACTAAAGTGAGAGGCATCCATCGGGATGCGAGAGGTTAG
>DYEP01000023.1 GCA_020725675.1 Symbiobacterium sp.
CGAAGAACGGAGCGTTCGTCGGGCAGCATCTGCTGCAAACGCCTTACAGATAAGCTGAAGAGATTGTATATCAGGTCGTCCCGTGTTGAGTCATGTCGCGCTTGTCTCTTGACGCTGGCGGGCGCAACCGGAGCTGGAGCCTGTACTTGGCGCTTTCCAGAGCCCTCATGACGTCCGCTCCAGTTCCCGCTGCGTTCCGGGCGCAGTGATGCTAGAGCCAGATTCGGTCTGGTTCCTCACGACGCATGGAAGGCTCATTCATACCAGTCTGCAAGACCCTTCGAAAGCCCGCTGAAGGCAAGCACATAGTTCACTCTCTGGGGAGGAATCTGTTCCTTTTTGTCGAAGCCCTAATACCAGGCAAGTTTTCTATTACGCGAACGCGGGCCCTGGTGGGCCGGCTGAAGCGGGGAGGGTGAAACCAGCACATGGATATCAGGGAAGAGCGTGCGGCGATGGATGAGAGGCGGTTGGCTGCTCTGGAGACGTTGGGATCGGTAGTGAGATGGCTCAAAGAGACGAAACCTTCGGAGATATTTTACGTCGAGGGTGAGGGCAAAGGGAAGACGCCTGCTCCTACTATGAGCGAAGAGCATCTCAGAGTGATATGGCAGCGATGGGTTGCCAAGGCGAGCGATGTCATGGAAAGGAGCGCCATGATCCCAGATCTGCTTCTGTCGGATCTTGAAAGGCTCTTCAAGGAAACAAAGAGAGATGCCCAGGAGACAAGAACACCTTAAGGCGGCTAAGGTCCTTCTGGGGCACGCGGACCCGCTCGTCCATAAGCTGATGGATCAGGCCATTGCAAGGCTGGGGCCGAGGCACAGGTACGTTACGCACAATCTGGAGTATATCCGGGCCATCCGGCAACTGTTCGGCGAAGAGGCCGCAGTTGAGGCTACCCTTCATATCCTCCAAGACTGGGGGATCGTGAAAGAGGACGATTACGCATTCGGTGTGGTCAAGCGTTCCAGACGGCAAGGATCTCGGGTTTCGTGATTCCTGGTAGAGCGGAAGCTCTCGTGCGCGCGAAACCAGCATGCTGGCGCAGGGCATCTCGTCCGTCGGTCCACGCGTAACCATCGCGGTTATCTGCCATCGCCCTCCTTGACCAGGGGAAACCTTCGTAGGCCTTCCGCTGCGCGAGTTGTTTGCCCGGGCCGCTTTGCCGATGCGTGCAGATGAGAGGCGGTTCTCCTGCCTGAGCTGCATTGGCGTGGATGAGCTTGTCTCTGAGCGGCAGTCTGCCATCCGCGACTGGACCTGGCGACGTTCCCGATAAACCCGTATCAGTTGTCGCGCACACTTCATGTGTCGCGCGTATTTCATGTTGTGCCGTCCTGTGTCTAGCCGTTTACCGCGAGCGGCTGGGCCTCAGGATATACTCCATCATGACGAGCCCGGCTTCGACTGTCTTGCCGAGGCCGACTTCATCAGCAAGGATCGCGCGACCCCGCATTCTCCGAAGAACTTCTCTCACCGCTCCGGCCTGATATGCGAATGGCAGGACGTTACGCACGGCGTCCAATGAGATGAGCCTATCGAAACCTGGTTTGCCGAGAGCACGAGAGCCTGGTCGTGCACGTCTGCGCTTCCCGGGGTGTCAAAGAGGCCGGCCTGCAGCTTTCCAAGGATTGCATTCGTGGACCGTTTAACGACCGGAATCACAATGTCACCCGGCACAGTAAGAAGCTGGCTCTTGATGCTCTCTTGGGCCATCTTTTCAGGATCAACGATATTCGACCGGCCTTCTTCCCGAGGCTTCGCTTCCCTGGGGCATCTTTTAGGCTTCTCCACCGGTGTCTCTTGGGGTGGGGCCTTTTCCGCGCTCTCACGGGCGGTCGCGCCGGCGCGAGCCCTGTTGCTTCTGGCGGCGCCTTGGCTCATCCTGATAGCCGCGCCCGTGCGGAAGGCCTCGGCCCGGTTTGTCCTGGCTGGGTCTCTTTCCGGGGTATCTGCCCAACACCTTCTCTGTCTGGATGCGTGCGACAGCGTTATGAAGGTGTCAACGTGAGTTGGACTGATTCCCAGGGTGTCGGCTATTTCGTCTCGTGTAGCTATTACGAAGGTGTTCCTGGTGTCGAACGACTTTCCTATATACAAGCAAGGCTTCTCGGCCCTAGGGCCGCTGCCGATGATCTCGTGAAAGAACTCCTGCAGTCCGGAAGCGTAAAGTGCGTCGTACTTTCGGTGGAACTCGACGCCGATAGCGATGCCGCGGGTCAGACTGACAAGCGTGAGAAAAGCCACGGCCGACTTTCGGGGCAGGGCCCGCCTCAGCCCGTCGTCTACGAGCACGAAGTCCTGGTCGAGTTGTGCGGTATCCAGGAGGAATTCGATGAGCTCATCAGGGCGAACGCGAACTCTCGGCAAGTAAAGAACTACCCCCCAGGTCATCCGGTGATTGCTGCAGAACACACGGCCGCACATGTTGGGAGATTCTCCAGGTGTCATTATACCACAATACTTCTTTGTCTTGGTCATTCAGAGGTACAGCAGTACCTCGGTACAGCAGTACCTCACACTGCCAGGCGGGACGCGGCCTGCGAGATCGTTGACTATGCAGTGAATTCAACATCAAACTGCGGACGATCCCCAGGAAGTTTGCAGGAGTCTTCTCCAGGGAAGCGAAGATCAATCAAGTGTATTGAATGCCGGACAGTTCTGGATCTCACTGTCCGGGTTTCGTGACACGATCAGTTCACACCACCTTTTGAGAACGGAAGTTCTAGGGCAGAGACGGGATGGGAGCGGCGGCATGGTGAGGCAGTTCGAGCGGTA
>DYEP01000024.1 GCA_020725675.1 Symbiobacterium sp.
CACTGCAACTGCCACGTCTAGTATGTTCTTGGTGCTCCGGTAGTTCTGCTCCAGCTTGATGACACGGGCTTCAGGGAACTCGTGTTCGAACTCGAGGATGTTGCGTATATCAGCGCCACGCCAACCGTAGATGCTCTGATCGTCGTCTCCCACCACGCAAAGGTTTCTGTGCTCCCTGCAGAGCATGCTCGCTATGACATACTGAGCGTGGTTCGTGTCCTGGTACTCGTCTATCAGCACGTACTTGAACTGCCGCGCATAACGCCGAAGTACCTCAGGGTGGTCCCTGAACAACCGCGCGGTACAAAAAAGGAGGTCGTCAAAGTCCAGCGCGTTGTTGGATAACAACCTCTTTTGATATTCCCGGTATACCTTCGCCACCTGGCGTCGGTAGAAATCTGACGCGGTCCTTTCGAAATCCGCGGGGCCTACCAGGTTATTCTTCGCCCGGCTGATGGTGGTAAGCACTCCCGCGGGAGTCCACGGTGAGCCAGAAAGCCCAAGGTCCCCCAACACCTTTTTTATGAGCTTTTGCTGGTCATCCGTATCACAAATCGTAAAGTTACGCCCCATGCCCAGCACGTCGATGTCCCTTCTTAGAATCCTCACACAAGCCGAGTGAAAAGTAGATACCCACATCGACGAGCTCACAGAACCACCCAGCAATTGGGCAAGGCGGCGCTTCAATTCTTCCGCTGCTTTGTTGGTGAACGTAATGGCGAGCACCTGGTGCGGCTCTGCCTTCCCCGATCGGATGATGTGGGCGATACGGTGAGTAAGCACCCGGGTCTTGCCGCTTCCCGCCCCGGCGAGTACGAGCAGAGGGCCTTCGGTGCTGGTGACTGCGTCACGCTGTGATGCATTAAGACTTTCCAGCAGATCCTTCATGATTCAGTCCTTTCCTGATGCGTACGGGGCAGATGTACTGTCACAGTGGTCCCCTTACCCACTTCACTCTCTATCTCAAGATACCCGTGGTGGTTTTTCACCACGCCGTATGCGATAGCGAGCCCAAGCCCTGTTCCCGTGTCCTTGGTGGTAAAGAAGGGATTAAACACCTTGCCGAGGTTTTCAGGAGGAATGCCGCATCCTGTGTCGCTCACGGAGATGCTGATGTAATTCCCTGTTCTGCAAGTGGAAACCCTTATCCTCCCGCCTCTTGGAGTAGCGTCTAGTGCATTGGACATGAGGTTTGAGAGTACCTGTTTTATCTGAGAGCCGTCACAGCAGATGGTCTCATCGTTCAGCTGGAAGCAGCGCTGGATCTCCACTTCTTGAGAGCGTGCGCTCTCGCTATAAAGTAGGAGTACCTCATCGAGTAACGCCTGGATGTCGCATTGTTTCCATGTTAAGCTGCCCGGTCTTGCCATTGTGAGGAGGTCCGAAGTAATGTGGTCCAGGCGGGCTATCTCCCTTTCCAGCATGCACAGGCGTTCTTTTAAAGAAATGGTCGCATCCTTGCCCAGCAGCTGTACGAACGCTTTGATTGCAGAAAGCGGGTTCCGGATCTCATGCGCCGCAGCAGCCGCCAATTCCCCCAGCGCTGCCATCTTCTCCGCCTCGCGGACCTTGTACTCCATCACAGCTGCTTCAGTCACATCCTCAATGAGCGCTACTGAACCGATGGGTAGCCCCGCTTCATCCCTAAGCTGTTCAGCAAGCACACGGAGCATAACCGACTTGTCCGGCCCGTGAAACGTCAAGTGGGTACGGAATGACGAGTGTGCCGCCACTTCCTTAAGCAGCCTTTCTAGCCGGGCGTCGGGCGGGTCAAGACTGGGCATCCCTGCTCTTGAAAGTATCTCCCTCGCCCGCCTGTTTGCAAGAGTGGGTATACCGCTGGTATCAGTGACTATCACGCCGCTTGACATCTGCTCAAGTACTATGCTTACAAGGCTTCTCAGATTAGACAGCCTGCTTCCAGACGAGGTCTGCCACATGTACTCAAGTAACGGAAGACACAAGAGGTAGGCTGTAGCTGCCGGAGTATACCAGGTCCACAGCAAAGCCCCCAGGTAAGCAAGAGCCGGGTACCAGAAGAGCTCGTTGCTTCCGTACCTGAACTCCCACGGTCTGCCCTTCAGCACACTACAGAAAAACAGGCACGTCAGCACAGACAAAGCCGCCACACCCAGCCCGGGTAGCGTGCCGAGGTCTGACCCGAACCGGGCCCAGAGAGTGCTGGCCACAAACATGGCTGCAGCAGTGCGCGCTGCCTTTCTGATGGCAGTGAGCGTTGCATCAGTTCGAAAGATCGCACCTGTAATAGAGCCCAGCAGCCCAACCAGCGCCGTCTGGACAGGAGTGCATACCCACAGTGCTACAAGTCCTGCAATAGGGATATCCGAGGGCTTTATGTTAGTCAGCGAATAGAGGATGCCATCTGCATACCCCATGAGTAGAGAAAATAGCAAGAGGTTGCCTGCGTCCGACCACCTGCTACCGAGAGGATAGAAATAAACGATGATTAAAAAGATGAAAAACCAGATTAGTCCTTTCTGTCTTTCACCTTTCATTATGAAGCCTCCCTGTGCAACGTTGCTTTTGGCGTCTGCCTGCGATACTTTGCAAAGCCACAGTGTCAAAAAGCTTCACAGTTACAGGCTTCGTTATACCCATGTGCAATGAGGCAATTCTCAATTTTAAAAATGGAGATTTAAGGAAATTCGCTGCGCTCTTATAGGCGCTCCTAAGACTTTTCGACCAATTTTTTCAAATACCTTTACAGAACCTGTGACGTAAAATTCGATGGACCCTTCTCCTCCTTGGTAGAGATCTCTTGCCAATTCCGCCACGCTAGAAGCGGGGTCAACCAACGTCACACCTTCCGGCAGTATTTCACGAAACAGGTGGTTAAGAAAGGGATAGTGCGTGCAGCCAAGCAATAGCACGTCGATATCCTCCTCAAGCAGGGGAGACAGCTGCGAAAGCACAATGCCAAATGCAGCACGCCCGGAGGTACGCCCACTCTCGACGAGAGGCGCAAGTAGAGGTGTGGCAACACTTTTTACATATATAGACGGACCGCCGAGCCTATGAAGCCACCGGTCGTACGAACCGCTCCTTATGGTACCCTCAGTGGCGATCACGCCTATGCGGCCCGACCGCGTGGCAGAGATCGCCGCCTTTGCCCCGTGCTCGATCAGCCCGATCACCGGGATGGGGAACGAAAGCCCCTCCACCACCGAAGAAGAAGAGTTGCACGCGAGCACCAGCGCCTCTGCGCCTTTGCTCTGGAGAAAACGCACTGCGGCGCCTACAATAGCGAGTATCTCTTCGCCTGGCCGCGGCCCGAAGGGAAAGTGAGCGGTATCGGCAAGGTACAGCTTGTCAAGTTCTGGTGCTTTGCGCTGAACCTCGGAAAGTACGCTAAACCCGCCCACACCCGAGTCAAGAAAACCGATGCGCAATGGACGAAGCCTCCGGCTTGCAATGTGTCAGGACGCGCCTTTATCTACTTCAGGTATTCTCTCAGTCGCTCATGCTTCATTATGTACAGAAGCAGCGGATACCCCAGGATGTAGCAGGCTACGACCTGACCCGCGAACACTGAAAGCATGCCCATCCAGTAGGGTACGCCCGCCCATACCGAAAGATACCACGCCACAACCAGCGCGTTGACCAGCACGGGTGGAAGCGGTGCAAGCAAAGGAGCTGGCATCTTGCTCGTCAGGAATGCGGCGAGCAGCGTAGCACTGCTGCCCAGTACTACATCTACCACACCAAGACCACCCAGGATATTCGCCACAAGGCAACCAATAAACAGCCCGGGCGTCGCTGCGGGCATGACATAGGGCAGCACTGTAAGCATCTCAGATACGCGCACCTGTACCAGGCCAAAACTCCAGGGCGCAAACAGCATGGTCAGTACCACATAAGTTGCAGCCAACAGACCCACCCGCACCATGAACCTCAAACCTCTTCACCCCGCCCTATATCAGTCCTGTAATGCATACCATGAAACCGTACCCCGGACATCACGTCATAAGCAAGGTCCGCCGCCCCCTTTATATCATCCCCCAGAGCAGTCACAGAAAGCACCCTGCCTCCAGCCGTGACCAGGCAGCCATCAGCATCCCGTGCAGTACCGGCATGAAAAATGACCGTGTCTTCCGTAACACGTGGAAGAGAGATCCTGTGACCGGTCGTGTACGTGCCAGGGTAGCCACCCGATGCTGCCACCACGCATACACAGGCTTTGTCTTTCCATTTGACCTGCCGTGGAACGAGCGTGCCGTTCGCGGTATCACGTAATAGCGGCAGAAGGTCCTCGTCTAGTCTTGGCAGGATGGATTGGGTCTCCGGGTCACCAAAACGCGCGTTGAACTCCAGGACCTTCGGCCCTTCCGTTGTAAGGACAAGTCCCGCATACAGCACTCCTCTGTAGTCTATGCCGATGTCACTAAGAGCGCGCGCGGTGGGGGATACGATACGCTCTATGATCTCGTCGATCAGCGCCTGGCCTACGCCAGGCACAGGAGATATCGCACCCATACCTCCGGTATTGGGGCCGGTGTCATTGTCGCCGACCCGTTTATGGTCTCGTGAGGGAGCAAGGGGTACAACGCTCGTCCCCGAAACCAGGCACAAGAGCGAGAGCTCGGGACCCTCCAGATACTCTTCAAACACGACTCGCCTGCCCGCCTCGCCCAGGGTACCCCGAAGCATCAAGTCTTCCAGCACGCGCAATGCCACGCCGGGTTCGGCAACGATGAACACACCTTTTCCCGCTGCAAGACCGTCCGCCTTGATCACAACCGGGTACGGTGCGACCCGAGCATAGGACGCAGCCTCTACGTATTCATCAAACACCCTGTACTCCGCTGTGGGCACTCCCTTTTCCCGAAGGAGCTGTTTGCAAAATGCCTTGCTACCTTCAATACGCGCGCCTTCCGCACAAGGACCGAACACGGGGATCCCTCGTTCATGTAAGCGGTTTGAAAGGCCCAGCATCAGCGGTGCCTCCGGCCCCACTACTACCAGGTCGATCCGCTCTTTCTCACAGAACGTTACGATCCCCTCGATGTGTGTATCGCGGATATCCGGCCGCGCTGCGATTTCTTCTACACCAGGGTTACCCGGCGCACAAAACAATGCAGAAAGCAGAGGGCTTTGAGCGATCTTCCAGCTCAGTGCATGCTCTCTTCCGCCTGAACCCACTACCAGTACTCTCAATGCCGCAACCCCCTTTCAGTGGAGGAAATGCCGCTTGCCGGTAAATATCATGGCCATCCCGGACGCATCCGCTGCACTCACCGAGTGGTCGTCTTTTCGCGAACCTCCGGGCTGTACAATGGCAGTCACGCCAGCCTTGCTCGCGGCCTCTACCACGTCGGGAAAGGGGAAGAAGGCGTCTGATGCCATCACTGCCCCTTTTGCTCTTTCGCCCGCCTGCGCGATGGCAATGCGTGCTGCAGCTATCCTGCTCACCTGTCCGGATCCGATTCCCACCGTCATCCCGTCTTTAGCCAGCACTATGGCGTTGGAACGCGTGTGCTTCACCACACGCCAGGCAAAACTGAGGTCCCGGATCTCAGGTGCGCTAGGCGCTCTGTTCGTTACCACCTCGTAGGTGAAATCCCGATCGGTGGAATCGACTGACTGCACAAGGAGTCCACCGCGCACGCGCTTGAGCCTGTAATCAGACGTCAGAGGCAGCGGTTCAATGGCAAGTACCCGCAGGTCCTTCTTCGACGAGAGGATCTGCAGAGCCTCTTTGGTATAACCGGGGGCCGCCACCACTTCAAGGAAGATACTGACGAGTTCGCCGGCCAGAGCCGCATCTACCTGCCTGTTGAACGCCACGATACCCCCAAAAATCGCTACCGGGTCTGATGTGTAAGCCCGGGTATATGCATCAATGAGATCATCAGCCACGCCAACTCCGCACGGCGTGGCGTGTTTTATCGCCGCGGCGCACGGCACATCGAACTCGGACACGATGTTTACCGCTGCGTCAAGGTCGGCGATGTTGTTGTATGAGAGCTGCTTGCCCTGCAACACCCTGGCAGCGGGTATGCCCGACATCTCCAATATGTCCCGGTAAAACGCTGCCTTCTGGTGGGGATTCTCACCGTAACGCAGAGGATATGCCAGCTTGTACCTAAAGACGATGTCCTCCGGAAACTCAAGTACGTGCCGCCCTGCAAGATGAGCGAAATAGTTCTCGATCAGAGCGTCGTACGCGGCAGTGTGTGCAAACGCTTCGTGGGCGAGGGCAAGCCTGAACTCCTCGCCTGGACCTTCGGGCGACCTGAGCGCAGACAGCACCTGCTGATAGCGCTCGGGCTTGACCACCACAAGCACACTCCTGTAATTCTTGGCTGCCGCTCGCAACATGGAGGGTCCGCCTATATCGATCTCCTCCACGATCTCTTCGTGAGCAGCGCCCTGGCGGGTCACAGTCGCCTCAAAGGGGTACAGGTTACAGCATACCAGATCGATACGGGGTATGTCCATCCCGCTGATGACGGACATGTGTTCCGGAGTATCTTTGGCGAGTATCCCCGCGAAAAGCCGTGGGTGCAAGGTTTTTACTCTTCCGTCAAGGATCTCGGGGAACCCGGTCACTTCTTCTACGCTCATCACCGAAAGACCGGCTTGTTTAAGTCTTCTGTATGTACCTCCGGTGGAGATCAGATCAAAACCCAGCTCTGACAGGCCCTTTGCAAACTCAACGATATTCGTCTTGTCATATACGCTGATAAGCGCCCTACGCATTCGTTTCACTCCTCTTTACAATAACCCGGCGTCCCGAAAGGGAAAGCCTTCCTTTTGCATACATCGCTATCGCCTCAGGGTAGGCAATGTGCTCCTGCTCCAGGATTCGCGCAGAAAGCGTGCTTACTGTATCGTCTTCCTCCACCGCCACCGCTTTCTGGACAATAATAGGGCCGGTGTCCATGCCTCCGTCAACGAAGTGCACTGTGCAACCCGTCACCTTTACGCCGTAAGCCAGCGCCTGGGCCTGCGCCTCAAGGCCAGGGAAGGCAGGGAGAAGCGACGGGTGAATGTTCATGATGCGGCCTGGAAAAGCTGAAAGTAACTCGGGTCCGACGATGCGCATATAACCGGCAAGCGCTACCAGTGACACCTCGTGGGTCTTCAGTATCTCCACAATGCGCGCCTCATAATCCCGCTTCTTACCAAATTGCCCGGGATCCAGAGCGTAAGTGGCAATACCTGCCTCCCTTCCCACGTCAAGCGCCCTGGCTGTGGCCACGTCAGAGATCACGCAAACGATCTCAAATAGCCGCTCCCCTGCTCTGGATGCGCGTATTAGCGCCTCGAGGTTGCTGCCGCGGCCGGAAGCGAGCACTCCCACTTTCAGCACAGCTCCACACCCCCATCCGATGCGACCACGTCTCCAATAACGGAAGCGGCTACCCCGTGCCTCTCCGATATACTGACTACTACGTCCGCGTGTTGAGCAGGGGCGACTAATACCATGCCGATTCCCATGTTAAATACATGGAACATCTCCCGTTCATCGACGGCACCCATCTCCTGGATGAGACGGAATATGGGCAATACCTGGATCGCCTTGCGTTCAAGTTTCACGCCTGTGCCGGGAGGTAGCGCCCTCGGTATGTTCTCGAAAAAGCCGCCGCCTGTGATGTGCGCGGCGGAGCGCAACAGATGCCTTGCTTCAAGTACTGTCTTTACGTAGATTCTGGTCGGTGTGAGCATGGCCTCACCCAAGGTACTTCCGAGCTCAGGGACGTAGGTCTCAACGCTCATGCGTGTAAGCAGTACGCGCCTCGCCAGAGAGTACCCGTTTGAGTGAAGCCCCGAGCTGGCAAGCCCGATCACCACATCCCCTGGACGTACACTGGCAGGCTCGAGCAGTTCGTCCTCCTCGCAGCCGCCCACTGCAAAGCCCGCCAGGTCATACTCGCCCGGTGGGTAGTGCCCTGGCATCTCGGCGGTCTCACCGCCCAGAAGCACACATCCCGATTCAATGCAACCCCTGGCAACCCCGGATACGATGCGTTCAATGACATCCGGACTAAGCGAACCGCATGCGATGTAGTCAAGAAAGAATAACGGGGCCGCACCCTGTACCACCACGTCGTTCACGTTCATGGCAACACAGTCGATCCCGACCGTATGGTGTACCCCCATCATGAACGCAATGCGAAGCTTTGTCCCCACACCGTCGGCGCCCGCCACAAGCACAGGTCTCTTAAACAAAGAACCCAGCCTGAATACTCCTCCAAACCCTCCAATGCTGCCCGATAAGCCCTCCTTTTGGGTCATGCGAGCTAGAGGTATAATGCGGCGGACTGCCTCGTTGCCAGCTTGGATATCCACGCCCGCCTCCTTATACTTGCTCTCCACAGCTCGTACCCCCCTCCAGGATGAACTTGCCCGCACCGGCAGGTATGTCGACCGGGTAGCTGCCGTTGAAACACGAAAGACAAAAGCTACCCTCAGACCGGCCCAGCGCCTTCACAAGACCCCGAATGCTCAGGTATCCCAGCGAATCAGCGCGTACGACCCGTGTGATCTCTTCCGGCGTCTTGGATGCAGCGATAAGCTCGCCCGAGGTAGATGTATCTATCCCATAAAAACACGGAAAGCGGTACGGCGGAGAGGCCACTCTCAGGTGCACCTCCCTCGCACCCGCGTCTTGAAGCAAGTTTACGATATGGCCGATTGTGGTTCCTCGGACGATAGAGTCATCTACCAGCACCACACGTTTGCCGCGGACCACCTTATCCAGAGCGTTCAGCTTCACCTTCACGCCAAAACTCCTTAGTTCTTCACTGGGCTGTATGAAAGTGCGACCGATGTACCTATTCTTGACCAGTCCCATCTCATAAGGTATGCCAGCCTCTTCGGCATAGCCAGTAGCTGCTGATATGCTGGAATCTGGCACGCCGGTGACAAGGTCTGCATCCGCCGGGTGCTCCTGGGCAAGGACCTTCCCCATCTGCTTTCTTGCAGCGTGAACGTTCACTCCCTCAATGTTACTGTCCGGCCTCGCGAAGTAGATATACTCAAAGATGCATAGCGCTGAACGAGCGGGGCGGTCGAAGTAGACCGACCGGTAACCGTCGCTGTCTACGACGATCATCTCGCCAGGCCTTACGTCTCTTACTGTTTCGGCTCCAATGATGTCAAACGCGCATGTCTCCGAGGAGAATACCACGGCGTCGCCCAGCTTCCCCATGGAGAGCGGCCTGATACCGTGCGGGTCTCGGGCAGCGAACATCCGCTCGGGAGTCATGAACAGGAATGCGTAAGCGCCCTTCACTTCGTTCAGGCTCTTTACAATTGCATGTTCTATTCCATTTGACTGCCTGTGTGCCACAAGGTGCGCTACAACTTCTGTATCAAGGCTTGTCTGAAAGATCGACCCCACGCTCTCGAGGCGTTCCCTGATAGCAGCAGCGTTCACAAGGTTGCCGTTGTGGGCCAGCGCCAGGTTCGTGCCGCGCACAGTGACACACAGCGGCTGCGCGTTAACAAGGTGGGAACGGCCTGTGGTCGAGTACCTTACGTGCCCAATGGCCGAGGTGCCAGGCAGTGCCTCGATACGCTCCCGGTTGAATACTTCAAAAACTAGTCCCATGCCCTTGTGACAAACGATCCCTCTGCCATCCGAGGCCGCGATCCCCGCGCTCTCTTGCCCCCTGTGCTGCAGCGCGTACAAGCCGTAGTATGTGAGGCGGGCCGCCTCCGCATGGCCGAATACACCGAATACACCGCACTCTTCTCTGATGCCCATGGCTCATCCCCGCCATTTTGAGATAATATGGTCCACACTGACTCTAAGGCACGTTTCGCCGGCCCGAGCAATGGAAAGCACGCCCTTAACGACCGTGCCCAGCACCCGGCAGGGTACACCCGCCTCCCCACAGCATCTCCTGATCTCGTGAAGGTGCTCAGGACTACAAGTGATGATGATCCTGGATGGTCCCTCGGCAAAAAGCGAGAGCGGAAGCGGCATTGTATCGTCGGCCAGCTCCACGCTGGCGCCAAGGGCTTGATCTATGCAACACTCAGCCAGCGCTACCGCGAGGCCCCCCTCGGACAAGTCGTGCGCAGACTTAACCAGTCTTTTCTTCATAAGGCTCAGTACGGTTTTTTGTAGCCTCACTTCCATCTCGAGGTCCACCGGTACCGGTGTGCCTGACGGAGCGCCGTACTGCAAATACTGGAGCTCGCTTCCGGCGAAAGACACCCTATCAGGTCCAAGCAGAAGCACCACATCGCCTTCCGACTTGAACGCACACGTTACGGCAGCAAGTATGTCGTCCAGCACCCCAAGCATCCCTACAACTGGAGTGGGGTATACTGCTTTACCGCACGTCTCGTTGTAAAAGCTGACGTTGCCCCCGGTAACGGGAGTGCCAAGGGCTCTGCACGCATCTCCCATGCCCCTGACCACCTGTGTGAACTCGTATGCAATATGGGGCTTTTCCGGATTACCGAAGTTTAGGCAATTAGTTATAGCTCGTGGAGTAGCACCTACGCACACCACGTTGCGCGCTGCTTCCGCGACGGCAGCCTTCGCTCCCTCGTATGGGTCGAGGTAAACCAGTCTGCCGTTGCCGTCGGTGGACAGTGCAATGCCGCCCCGTGTGCCGCGGACCCGAATGAGCGCTGCGTCCTGGCCGGGCCGCAATACGGTATTGGTCTGCACCATATAATCATATTGCTCATATACCCATTGCTTTGATGAGATGCCCGGTGACGCGAGTAGTTCAAGCAGGGTAGAGTCCGGATCGGTCACGGACGGCACCTCTTCGCGCGTGCCAGGGCGCGGCGCGGGTAAAAGGCTGTAGCAGGGTGCGTCGTCGGTTAGTGATGTTACCGGGACTTCCGCCACTTTCTCTCCTTTGTGGAATACCCGAAGCATGCCGTCTGCAGTAACCCGGCCGATTACGGCAGACAAAAGCCCCCACTTTGCGCAGCGAGCGGCCACTTCTGCTTCTTTCCCCTGTTTTACAATGAGCAACATGCGCTCCTGGGATTCTGAAAGCATGATCTCATATGCAGACATACCGCTTTCTCTCAAGGGAACGTTGTCAAGATACAACTCAGCACCAGTCTTGGCTCTCGATGCGGTCTCCGCTACCGATGAGGTGATGCCCGCTGCCCCCATGTCCTGTATGCCTACAACATAAGGCGTGTCGAGGAGCTCAAGACACGCCTCGATGAGAAGCTTCTCCATAAATGGGTCGCCGACCTGAACTGCAGGCCTTTTTTGCTCGGAGGTTTCGTCCAGCTGCTCCGAAGCAAAGGTGGCGCCGTGAATACCGTCCCTGCCTGTCCTCGCTCCCACCAGCATAAGAGCATTGCCGGGTCCCCGGGCCAATCCTTTTGCGATCCGGTCTTTCTTCACCACCCCCACGCACATTACATTGCACAAGGGGTTCTCAGAGTAGGCGTTTGCGAACTTCACTTCCCCGCCTACTGTAGGCACACCGATAGCATTACCGTATGCGGATATCCCGGCTACCACTCCGTTTATAAGATACTTGTTCCGCGGCTCTTTGGGATCTCCAAACCTCAGTGAATCAAGCAGCGCCACGGGCCTTGCGCCCATGGCCAGGATATCTCTTACGATCCCGCCGACACCCGTCGCTGCGCCCTGAAACGGCTCGATGGCAACAGGGTGATTGTGGCTTTCGATCTTGAATACGATGGCATAGTCCCCCATCTCCACAGCGCCTGCATTCTCTCCAGGGCCCACGAGTATTCCCTCTCCTGTCGTGGGCAGTGTGCGCAGCAATTTGCGGGAATGCTTGTATGCGCAGTGCTCGGACCATAGCACCGCGTACATGCCCAGCTCCGTAAGGCTCGGCTCTCTGCCCAGCACGGACTTGATGCGGTCGTACTCCATGTCGCTCAGGCCCATTTGTCTGTATGTGGATTCCATTAGCTATCTCCCCCGGTTGAGGTGGTGGATACACGACATAAGCAGCATGCGGCCGTCCTCGCCGCTGCCCAATACACCTTCGCTGCACCGCTCAGGATGGGGCATGAGCCCAAGCACATTGCCACTTTCGTTGATGATCCCGGCAATGTTGTTCATCGCGCCGTTCGGGCAGTGTTCCGCTGTCGCAAGCCCTTCCGTATCGCAATAGCGAAAGACCACCCTGCCCGTGGTTTCGAGTGCATCCAGCGTCTTCTGGTCCGCGTAGTAGTTGCCATCAGAATGGGCGATGGGCATCTTGATCACCTGGCCCTGCCGGTAAAGCGACGTAAAGGGCGTATCTGCCCTTTCCACTTTTACATACACATCTTTGCATATAAACGTGAGGGTACTGTTTCTCCTCATCGCTCCTGGTAGAAGTCCCGCCTCAAGCAGGATCTGAAACCCATTGCAAATCCCAAGCACCAGGCCCCCCCGTTTTGCGAAGTCCGCAACTGATTCCATAACGGGCGATAGCGCGGCGATGGCGCCTGTCCTAAGGTAGTCTCCGTAGGAAAAACCGCCGGGAAGCACCACACAATCCAAATCGCTTATATCTCTATCTTTGTGCCACACGTACCGCACTTGTGCGCCTGGAATATCGGCAATTGCGTTATAGCAGTCGGCATCACAATTCGAACCCGGAAACACTACCACGCCAAACTTCACCGTCACACCCCCTGAGCAGCATCTGGCTCCAGGAAGACAGAAAACTCCTCGAGCACTGGATTGGCAAGCAGCCTCTTTGCGATCTCCTCCACTTTTGCCCGGGCTTCATCCGGATCTTCCGCTTGAACAGACAGGTCCACTATCTTGCCAATGCGCACATCATGGATCCCATCGTACCCTAGGTCCCCGAGCGCCCGTAACACTGCGCTGCCTTGAGGATCAAGCACCGTTTGCTTGAGCATTACGTACACCCTGGCTCGAAATCTCATCATGGGTGTACCTCCCGCCCCGCCAGCCTGCGGAGTACCTCCTGGTAGGCTTCCTCGACACCACCCAGGTCTCTGCGGAAGCGGTCCTTGTCCAGCTTCTGGCGGGTCTTTGTATCCCAGAAACGGCATGTGTCAGGACTTATCTCGTCCGCCAGGATGACCGTGCCTCCGTACCTTCCAAATTCCAACTTGAAATCTACCAACAAAAGCCCTTTATCAAGGAGGAACGGCTGCAGCACTTGATTCACTCTGAGCGCCATGTTTTCGATGGTGCTCATCTCCTCGTCGCTGGCCAGTTTCATCGCCCGGATATGGTAGGTGTTAACCATGGGGTCGTGCAGCTCATCCGACTTGTAGTAGAATTCGAGCACAGGCTCATCAAGTTCAAGACCTTCTTGAATTCCTAGCCGCTTGGCCAGGCTGCCCGCCACGATATTCCTGACCACTACTTCTACAGGTATGATTGTCACTCTCTTGCAAACCATCTCCGTGTCGCTGGCCACGTGTAAAAAGTGAGTACTTATGCCCTGGCTTTCCAACAGCTCAAAAGCGATGGCAGAGACCTGGTTGTTCACCTGACCTTTGCCCTGAATCTGGCCTCTCTTTGTGCCGTCAAACGCGGTGGCATCGTCCTTATACTGGATGAGCACGCGGTCCGGCTGGTCCAATAGCTCATAGACGATCTTGGCCTTGCCCTCGTACATTTTCTTTTTCATGTGTAACCCTCCTAGCAACCTTACTGTAGCCCTACTCGGGAAAAGATATAATCGATATTTGCTGTGTAGGACCTCGGGTCAGCCAGCTCCCGGAGTTCCTCCTGCGAGATGTGCTGTCTCACCTCGGGTGCCTCCGCCAGGAGCTGGATAAAGTCCACCTGTTCCTGCCAGGATTTCATGGCCAAAGACTGTACAGTTTCATAAGCCGCTTCTCTGGACAGCCCCTTCTCGACCAGCGCCAGCAGTACTCTGCCCGAGTACATAAGGCCATGGCTCGCCTTGAGCGAGCGCTCCATGTTCTCGGGGTAGACGTGAAGTCCTGTTACCACTTGCGTAAAGGTCTGCAGCATGTAGTCCACGAGGATGGTGCTGTCCGGGAGGATGATCCGTTCTACTGAGGAATGTGAAATGTCCCTCTCATGCCACAGCGTCACGTTTTCCAGTGCTGCCTGTGCATTTGCTCTGACGACCCTTGATAGCCCGGATATCTGCTCGCATAGCACAGGATTCCTTTTGTGTGGCATAGCCGATGAACCTTTCTGGCCTTCGTGGAAGGGCTCTTCCACCTCTCGGGTCTCTGTCTTTTGAAGCGCTCTGATTTCGGTTGCAAACTTATCCAGCGTACTGGCAATAATCGCCAGGGTGCAGACATACTGAGCGTGCCTGTCCCGCTGCAACACCTGGGTGGATACGGGCGCGGGTATAAGACCCAACTTGTCGCAGACGTAGCGTTCGATATAAGGGTCGATGTTGGCAAAGGTGCCCACAGCCCCGGAGAGTCTTCCTACTGCTACCGCTTCGCGCGCCTGCTTCATTCTTTCTATGTTACGTAACGTTTCTGCGTACCACAGCGCCATCTTAAAGCCGAACGTGATGGGTTCAGCGTGTACACCATGTGTTCTCCCCGGCATGACCGTGTATTTGTACTTTATAGCCTTCTCAGCGATGGCCTTACTCAGCTTTTCCAGATCGGTCAAAATACAGTCAGCCGCTTCCACAAGAAGACACGACAGCGCCGTGTCGACCACATCATATGAAGTAAGCCCGAAGTGAATGTATTTTCCGTCCTCTCCCACGGACTCTGCCACCGTGGTGACAAAAGCGAGTACGTCATGTCTCAACACAGCTTCAAGCTGCTGCATGCGTTGCATATCGAACCTGGCCCGGTGTTTGATGTTAGCCACAGCCTCCTTGGGGATCTTGCCTATATGGCTCCATGCCTCGCATGCAAGGATCTCTATCTCAAGCCACTTTCTGAGCTTGTTCTCTGTCTCCCAGATCCGTCCCATTCGCGGCAAAGTATATCTGTCGATCACCCCTGGCTCACCTCGCTATACGGACCGTTCGCCAAAACCTTCTTGTCGCGGGTGTAGACGCGTTCCCTCATTTCCTCACGATAGTCGTTCATCTTCCTGTCAATCTCCGGATCAGAAAGCGCCAGGATCTTACAGGCAAGTACTGCAGCGTTGGTAGCGTTATCAATGCCCACCGTGGCCACCGGGACACCGGGCGGCATTTGCACGATGGAGTAAAGCGCGTCCACACCTCCAATGGGCGAACCTGAAAGCGGAACTCCGATCACCGGAAGGCTGGTCTGAGCAGCCACAACTCCGGGGAGGTGCGCTGCCAGACCGGCAGCAGCAACGATGACCCGAGCTCCACGGGAACTTGCTTCGCTACAAATTGTAGCCACAAGCTCAGGCGCCCGGTGAGCTGAGGCGATGCGGAATTCCGCAGCCACTCCCATTTTTTGAAAGAAGTCGTAAGCCGGTTTCATCTTCGGAAGGTCCGAATCGCTCCCCATAATCACAAACACATCCACTCTGTTCACGCCGTATCATCCCCCTAAAAAGAGACATAAGAGCGCCCGCAAGGCTAGCATCTGCCCAACGGACGCCCTCAATCCACCGATCAAAGTGCAAAGTGTATTAGAGCGATTGCAGCCAATACCCAGACGAAGGGCTTGACTTCAGAGGTCCTGCCCGCGGCAGCTTTTACGATGGGGTACACCAGGAAGCCTGCAGCGATTCCGTCAGCAATGGAGAATGCCAGCGGCATAACAATGATAGTAATGAACGCCGGCAACGCCTCTGTGATATCCTCAAAGTCTATCCCCGTTATCGCGCCCATCATCAGCACGCCTACTATGACCAGGGCGGGCGCGGTCGCCTGCCCGGGCACTATGCCTGCCAGCGGCGCAAGGAATAGAGAAAGCAAAAACAGCACGCCGACCACCACGGAGGTAAGCCCGGTCCTGCCTCCTTCGGTGATGCCTGCAGCAGATTCAATGTATGTGGTGACGGTGCTGGTTCCAAGAATGGCTCCTCCCATGGTGCCGACTGCGTCCACCAGCATCGCTTCGCGTACCTTGGGTAGTCTTCCCTGATCGTCCAACATCCTGGTTCTGGCGGCGGTTCCCATGAGCGTGCCCATTGTATCAAACACGTCTACAAATACAAACGCGAATATGGTCATAAATCCAAGTCCCAGTGCAGCCTTCAAATCCATATGGAACATGACCGGGGAAATCGAGGCCGGAGCTCCGAATATAGCGAAATTGGTAACATCCACCACACCCATGGGTATACCTATCGCGGTGGTAATAAGGATGCCAAGTAGCATCGCTCCCCGGACTTTACGCGCCATCAATATCCCAATGATCACAAGACCGATAATAGCAAGGAGCGGACCGCGCTCAGTTAAGTGCCCAAGTGATACAAGGGTCGCTTCGTTTGACACAACGATCCCGGCGTTCTTTAAACCGATCAGAGCGATAAACAGCCCGATACCTACTGACACCGCTTTCTTCAGGGAAGCGGGTACAGCCGCGTCAATCCAATTGATCACGCCTGCAACGGCCAGTACAAAGAACACAATGCCGGAAATAAACACGGTGCCAAGAGCTGCTTGCCACCCTGCCTTTGCTGCCACAACGAATGCAAAGAACGCGTTAAGTCCCATTCCGCTGGCAAGCGCAAACGGATAGTTCACGTAAAGACCCATGAGAATTGTGGTAAGGCCGGCGGATATTGCGGTCGCGGTCATCACTGCTCCAAAGTCCATACCTGCGGCACTCAGAATAGAGGGGTTGACAAAAATGATGTAGGCCATCGTCATGAACGTGGTGATACCAGCAATGATCTCGGTCCTCACAGTCGAGCCGCGCTCTCTGATGTGAAACAGCTTCTCGAGCAGCACCAATAGTATCCTCCCATCCCTTTAGTGATTTACCGCCTCGCAACAATCTTTAACGTTCGGGTTTTTGGCGGTTACATCTATATAGTAGCAAATGAAATGAGGACGGTCAATCAAAACTACGAACATTGTTGTTCCACTCATCGGTCTTATTCGTGTTTTTGCCGCTAACACTACATAAAGCCCAATGTTGCAATTATCTTCGTTATATGTTCATATGTATCTAAACACTTAGCTGAATCACACGAGCACTGCTGCAAGCAAAAGACAGCAGAAAACTCATGACAGGGCGGAGAGCTGGTTATGTGGCTAGTGACGCGCCCCGCAGGCTCACATCCAGGCGGTGCAGGACAGACCCAAAAGACGGTCACACCAGGGTCTTTTGGGCAGATCATGGTATAAGATGCTGGAGGCGTTACATGATGAAAGCCCGTGAGCATAAACCTTCCGCGAGAGAGTTTAGCGCAGGGTTTCGGGACGGTATACCCCTGGCTGTGAGCATCTTCGCGTTCTTTGCGGCCCGGTACAAGAACGTGTTCTTGGCAATGGGCAGCGGTATGCTAGCAATGACCATGCTGAACCTGCTCGCTGCCGGATGACCTTGAGCAGGTACTGCCTTGCCCTGCTCTCGTTTTCGCTCGTCAGAGGCATCAAGTTCCTTTTTGAGATCTTGCCTCATAGTCTTGGCATTTCTATACCAGACTAAGAAGAGGAGGTGTTTGATTGTACCTCAAGTACTCTATTGGGTTTTTCCTCGCATCCTTGGCTCAGGGCGGAGTCCTTCTGCTTGCTAGTGCCCTTGGGGTGCTTGTGACTGACATAAGGGTGAGCTTTGGCGCTGCCGTCTACTTTGTGCTCGCAGGCCAGCTCGCGGGCTATCTGCTCTGGTACATCCTTGACAACATCAAGCAGATAGGTAAAATGCTCCCCTGGGTCATCGGGCTGTTCTACGGGCTTATATACTGGGTTGTTGCCATAGCCGTGCTGCGGCATTTTGTTAAAGTGCCAAAAGATATGGTGCTTCCCACTCTGCTATCTGGCATGGTGGCGTTCATTGTGTACGGGTTTGTCGCCGCCTATTCCATAAAGCGATTCCTTCGGATCGAGGCATGAACGCTGTTAGGGAATGACCAACCGCCCGACTTGGGCCAGATCATGGAGGTCGTTGGCTTTTACCATCCCCAGAGAAAGAGTATAAAGAGTATCCTTGATGAACATGATTCGTTGTATGTTCCTTTCGCAGTAACCCCAGAAGCCTGCTTTCAGGTAGTCTTCATCGGTCCAGTGCGAGATTTGTCCAAGGAGCTGAAAGCCGCGGGACGGGTCTATCCGATAGACGTACGCCCCGTTGAACAGCAGCTCTCCGTAGGTGAACAGATCCGCGCCCTCCTTTCTCACCTCAACCGGGAATGCAAGGAGCTGTCGTTCCGGGTCAAATAGCAATGCCTTGTGGTTATAAAGGAGTTCTGAATCGCTTCCCCTTCCGCCGATTCTAACCGAGAACTTCTCAACGGGGGCGCTGGCGTCGCTCACATCAAATAGCGCAACTTTGAGGCCCAGTTCGACGGCTCTCACGTTCACCACGTTCCCTCTTGAGTCCTTATCCACTACTTCCACCGTGTCCTTGCCAAACCCAATGAGATGATCTCTCTCATACGGGTGGAGGTAACTGCTGTATCCCGGTATCTTGAGAGCGCCGAGCACCTTCGGGGATCTGGGATCAAGGTCGATGACGAACAGTGGATCTACTGTTCGAAAAGTCACAAGGTACCCCCTGTTCCCCATGAACCGTGCAGAGTAAATGGTCTCACCTGGCGCGATGTCCGTAATCTCTCCCGATACCTTCAGGTCTTCGTCCAGGATGTATATGTTGTTCTTCGGGATGTCCCCCCCGACAGTTGCGGCTAGCCGGAAGTAACCGTCGTATTCGTCCATGGAAAACTGATTCAAGACTGTCCCCAGTACTTTTCCCATCCCGTTAATTTCGGTGCGTCCCTGTTTCAAAGCGAAGCGGTACACTTGCGTACTGACCCGAGGCTCGCGCGAGACAGCATCGGCGCCGTAATGCGTCATAGCCACGTACATGTTGGACTGGCAAACGTAGACGTTGTCGCCCGCTCCGAGATATGCGTCAACCTGCACCGGCTCACCTGCGCTCAGGTCTACTCCCGCTATGATCAAGTAGTTGGGCTCGACGAATCCCGAAAAGTACCGGATGGCCTCAAAACCGATGTTCACAAGACCTTCGCTGCTAGCGCTGTCCCGGTACCGCGGTGTCAGGTCATCGGCGCTGTCACCAATTGCATAATATGGCAAGTGCTTGTTTGCCAGTATATAAAGGACAGAGCCGATTTTGCGCGAAGACAGGTACGTGCCTTCGAGCTCTATCTCTCTCGTCTTCTTCACATTGCTCTTGTCCCTTATGTCATATACAACTGCTTTTATCAGGGAAGCCGGGTAAGGCAAGTAAAGATCAGGATACATGCCCGCCCTTACGATCCCCGCCGGGAAAGCCCACCCTTTTAAGGGTGGGATGAAAGGTGGGCATCCTGGTTTAGGCTGTTAGATATGTTGTATAATAAAACCATGAACGGCAAACGGTGGAAAAGATCGGCCACAACAGTATACAACATCGGCTACCACCTCATCTGGTGTCCTAAATATCGGCGCAAAGTCCTGGTGAATAAAGTAGCTGAGCGGCTGAAGGAGCTGCTGCATCAAAAAGCCCAGGGAATTGGAGTAGAAATCGTTCAGATGGAGGTTATGCCAGATCATGTGCATCTCTTCGTAAGAACTGATCCTACCAATAGTCCTCATTTTATTGTCCATCAATTGAAAGGCTATGCCTCCAGGGTGCTC
>DYEP01000166.1 GCA_020725675.1 Symbiobacterium sp.
CTCCGAAGGGCAGGGTGCTGGGTAACACCCAGTGGAGGCGACTCCAAGGAAAGTGCCACAGAGACATACCGCCCTGATCTTACAGGGTAAGGGTGAAAAAGTGCGGTAAGAGCGCACTGAGGTCCAGGTGACTGTGCCTTTCAGGTAAACCCCACCCGGAGAAAGACCAAATAGGAGGGGGATGAAGCTGCCCGCCGATCCCTCGGGTGAGGTCGCTTGAGGTTTCAGGCAACTGAAACCCTAGATAGATGATCATCCGCGACAGAACCCGGATTATAGGTCTGCTCAACTCAGTCTTGCGCACCTGCTGCAGGTGCGCTTGTGCTTTTTGTTCTGACGTGTGGCACACCTGATTGAGTCAGGGCAAGCCAAGTCTCGTGGTCTTTGATCTACGCTTATGTTATCATATAGGCATCAAGAATTAGCGCGGTAGACAGAAGACAGTACAGGCTGTCTATGGTGTTGGCTCAAGTGTCGCTATTCCATGAATAATTACAAATCGCTGTGGAGGAATGGGATCATAACTTGTCTCACCTGTGGAATTGTCATACTACGTGAATACAGTGAGGCATATCTCAGGGGAAATGATCAGGAAGCACTTCGAGAGTGGAAATCGTCATTTGCCATGTAAACCCAAAGGACACTTCCAGGCGCTGTTTGCCAGGAAAGCAAGGTGCGCAAATTGCGGCTCCCATAATGTTCTCGCCGACTGGCTTAAATTTGGGTTGCGATACGGCTTAAGCCCCTGTCAGTGATGGTGGGGCGTCTTCGGTAGCCATTTGTCGGTGGAGATCAGTGAAGTTACGGGTAACCCGAAACCTCTGGCTTTGGCCAGGGGAAGTCTCTGACCAGTAAGGCAAGAGGCAGGAGGTAGGTGGTGAACGGATGCCGGCCAATCTGACGCCGCAGTATTATGCAGCTGAAGAAATGTACAGGAAGGCGACCACAGTAGAGGATAAGATCTCCGCGTTGGAGGAAATGTTGGCGGTCATACCAAAACATAAAGGCACAGAGAAGCTTCAAGCGGAGATAAAGAGCAAGCTGGCGAAGCTGCGAAGGGAAGGCGAGAAAAGAAAGTCCATTTCTCGCACGGACCCGTTTAATATCCCCAAAGAAGGTGCGGGCCAGGTTGCTGTGTTTGGACATCCAAATTCAGGCAAATCATCGCTAGTTGGCAGTCTGACCCGGGCCAAAGTACAGGTTGGTGATTACCCTTTCAGTACCACGTCGCCCGTAGCGGGGATGATGCCTTACGAGAATGTGTTGATTCAGATGGTAGATTTGCCTCCGATTACCTCTGAATCCGAGCCTCCAGGGATCGCCGGGCTGCTCAGGCGGGCAGACGAAATATTGATTGTAGTGGATGCTTCGGATGGCGACTGCCCTCTGCATCTTCAGATTGCTATGGAATACCTTGCGTCCAAGCGCATCTTGGCCCAACCCAAACCTTTGCTGGTAGTGGCTAACAAGATGGATGTGATGGGGAGCAAGGAGAACGTTCGCGTGATGCGCGAACTCATACCGGACATGCCGGAGATGATTACCATTTCCGTGCGGACAGGCGAAAATTTAGAAAACCTTAAGGTCCGTGTATTCCAGTTGCTCAATGTGATTCGTGTCTACACCAGGGCCCGGGGCAAAGAAGCCGATCGGACCGCTCCTATGGTACTTCCGAAAGGAAGTACCGTGGTGGACCTGGCTTATCTCATCCACCGCGATTTCCCTGAGCGCTTGAAAGGAGCCCGTATTTGGGGTTCGGCCAGATTCGAAGGGCAGTCAGTGCCTCGTGATTATGTTCTTGCTGATGAAGACGTGGTGGAGCTCAACGTATAGTGAAACCAATTACCAGGGTCTCTATTTAATGCTGTAGCGCTTGAGACTTGAGGTCACTTTGGAACCCTCGGATTCAAACTGCCTCTTGACCATTCCGACTCCTTGTTTGAAGTACTCCGTTACGGTGGAATGCTCACCCTTCCACTCCACCTTGATACAGTCTGTGAACGTACCAGCAGGAGTATCAACGGATGCATCTACCTGAACGATTCGCCACGTCCCGTTGGCGTCTTGCCAGCTTGTACCCACTTTCAGTGGAGCCTTGAGAATAATAGTGCTTTCAGTTGGCGGTTCATCAAGCAGACTCTTTCGTTCATACTGCTCAGGTCGGCTAAACACGCGCATCACAGCATTGTCTGTGACCTCAAAGATGACAGCCATTACGGTCCCGCCGTTGTCCTCTTCTACCTGTGCCCGCGGGCCATCCGAAAACAAGACAACCCTGGAAAATGAAGCATATTCGTTTCCTTCCCCTTCGTACTCCCACGTACTCCCCAAAGAAAGCGGAAAGAAATCCCCGGGCTTTTTGGTTTCCGGAAAAGGATCCTTCCTATCCGGGGCCCCACTCCGAAAGAGACCGATCCGATAGCCTGCGATTCCCGCCAATATGCCTGCAATTGCAACGAGCAATATCCACTTCGAGGCTTTCAAGCGCGTCTTCCTCCTTCATTCGCAGTCAACGTTTTTTAGTATATAACAAGACGGGTATATGATACTTCTGGTTCCTTCTGTTAGAACACTTGAATTTTCATCAAAAGGAAATTGGCAAATGATAGTAGAACGTAAAAGCAAGTCATGCTTCATCCTCACCTGACGTCTGGGCCATTGTTCCTCCAAGCCAAAACGGTTACCGAAGGGATGGGATCCATGGACAGGGTAGACGTGGTTGTTATCGACAATGATTACGGTGTCAGATGGATCATGCGAGAAATCCTGTCTGCAGCGGGTATTTCTCACCAGGTAACCGGCGACGGCGCAGAAGGTATTGCTATAGCTGAGGAGCACAAGCCCAGGCTCGCCATAGTCGACCTGAATCTGGGTGGCACGACGGGGCTTCAGGTTGCAAAGAAGATACAAGAGGTGAGTGATGCAACCCAAGTACTGGTAGTCACAGGCTACCTGGGAGAGATGGAGGGTTCCCCATATCATCCACCTGTAGTCGGGGTGATACAGAAACCGTTTGATGTGGACAAGCTACTAGAAGCTGTAAAAGGCATACTAGATAAGTAGCCGTAAATTTCAATTACCACTCCTAAGGTGAGGTAACAACAGAAGGAGGCCAGCGCCGCAAACTAGTGCGGACCAGTGGAATGGGCTAATGTATCTGCCCAATCCAGTGGACACGATTAACCCGCCTACTGTCGGCCCTACCACTACTCCCAGCGAATAAAAGGCATAGAAGACGGAAAAAGCTGTTCCTCTTTCCGACTTTTGTGTCTTGTCTGCGATCTCCGAATTCATTGCCGGAAACATCAGCCCGAAACCCGCGCCATATACCCACATACATGTACCTACCAAAGGTAGTGAAAGGGACAAAGGTAGCATGACCATAGCACTGGCGACAAGTACAAGCCCAAGTGCGATAGCTGAAAACCTGCGGTTTGCGAAGTACTTGCCCGGTGGGCCGGCCATTGTAAGGGCGGCAGACAATGCAAAGATGCCAAAGGCCATACCTGTGGTTGAAGAGGCATATCCAGCTGATTCAAGTAGTACGGGCAGGTAGTACGTGATGGTTCCGAGCGTGAGCGTGAGCACAAAACCTGAAGCGTAGATCGGTCTGAGGTCATGCCGTTTTACCATAGCAAGTAACGGAAATTGCCGGGATTTATCGGCTCGCACGTAGGTTTCTTCAAGGAACGCTGACGAAACAAGTGCGGTTACGAAAAACAGCGCAGACACGGAACGGAACACTGCCCCAAAGCCATATGAGTCCCGGATTATTCCGCTTAAAGGCGGGGCCACAATGGCGGAAAAGGCAATTGTTGCACCGATAAAACCCATCTGTTGCCCCCTTCTTTTTCGCGGGAAGTGGTCTCCAGCTAACGTGAACACAGCTGGAACCAAAATGGCGCCTCCCAGCCCGTGTAAGCCCCGGACAAGGATGAGCGTCTCCGGACTGCGTACCAGCGAGTACAAAAAGACGGAAAAGCCTGCAAGTAACAACCCTCCGAACACAGGCGCTTTCCGGCCGAAAGAATCGAGGAAAAACCCTGACACCAGATTTCCAAACATATTCGTTAATGAGTACACTGCCACCAGCACTCCAGTCAAGAAAGGGGTCGCGCCCAGGGACCGCGCAAATGGAGCGATAAGGGGCAGCTGGGCGAAATTGTCCAAAAAACTGACCAGGATGATGATGAATACAAGCAGTGTGGTGAATTTCGTACGGACCATCCGAGACCTAGCAATTCTATTCATGGCATACACACTCTCTTCATGTTATTCTCACGTCTCTTCCACGCAAACTAAGCATTAGCAGGCAGTCTATGCTGGCTCATCTTATTATAGTCTTAAACGCACCTTTCATAAGCCAATTCGAGGAAAACGGAGGTTCAAAGACACGCGCCGTCAGGTATTCATTCTTCCATACAAAAGACCAGGGTTTAGCCCACCCTGGCCACTAATGTCTGGGCACACGGCCCAATGTCAGACCCTTCAGCCGCCTCCCGCATTTCCCAGATTTGAACAACCCCTGATGGAAAACGGGCGGTACAGCTGGTGTACGGGGCCTTCCCCACACTTGGGGCATTTGACATGTTCTTTGTCCTTGAGCGAGACCAATTCTGTAAACTCATGCCCACATGCGTGACACCTAAAATCAAACAGAGGCATCTTGACACCGTCCCTCGAAATCTATATACCCCTGAGGGTATCTGACTACATATTAGGGGATACATAGACGAAAGTCAATAACTCTTCCACAACGCAAACTACATCCCGGGGAAGAGATCTGTGGAGAGATAGCGCTCACCTGTATCCGGGAAGACGGTGACTATCGTCGCCCCTGTCAGATCTTGCCTCTTTGCCAGCAGATGCGCTGCATGGAATGCCGCCCCGGAAGAAATGCCGCACAGGATACCATGACTGCGAGCGAGACGGCGCGCTGCAGATCTGGCCTCGTCTTCGGTCACACATATAATCTCATCTATAATCTCTCTGTTTAGTACTGCGGGAATGAAACCTGCGCCGATGCCTTGAATGCGGTGGCTTCCGGGGTTCCCTCCGGAGAGGACTGGTGAGGCAGCAGGTTCCACTGCCACTATGTGCACATTAGGATTTCGTTCCTTCAGCACCTCGCCCACTCCGGTAATGGTTCCACCGGTACCCACTCCGGCGACGAATACGTCCACCTTCCCCCCGGTATCCTCCAAGATCTCCCGGGCTGTAGTCTGACGGTGAACCTCAGGGTTGGCTGGGTTACTGAACTGCTGCGGCATAAAACTCCCTGGTGTTGAATTGACGATCTGCTCGGCACGCATGACTGCGCCGCGCATACCCTCCTTCCCGGGAGTTAGCACCACTTCTGCTCCGTACGCTGATAGCAACAACATCCTCTCGCGGCTCATAGTCTCTGGCATAGTCAAGATCAGCCTGTACCCCTTGGCTGCTGCGATCATGGCAAGACCGATCCCGGTGTTGCCGCTGGTAGGCTCGACTATCAAAGAGCCTGGCTGGAGCTCACCTGAACGTTCAGCAGCAAGTATCATCGCTTTTGCAATACGATCCTTCACGCTACCTCCCGGGTTGAAAGACTCCAGTTTGGCCAATATGCGAGTGCCCTCGTCCATTACCTCGACCATAGGTGTATTTCCAATGGCACCAATCACGTTTCCATGTCTCATCGCTCTTCACGCTCCGTCCTTCCAAAGAAAAGAGTACCTAATTCTTGCCTTAACTTCTTATTACGGTTTGGCCGTATGCGCCGGCCACTACAGGGCTCAATATTCATGGGTGTGGGCATCCACCTCCTCGGCCATGACTACCTGGGTGTTCGCAAGCCGATCGCCCAACCTTCTACCGCCTTTGTCAGTAAGCACCAGTGCTACCTCTATAAGGCCGAGCATAGTCGCGAGCCTGAGCCCCAGGTCTGCGCTTCCTGCAAGCACAAGAAAACTACCCACCGCCAGAGGCAGGTTTCGCTTGATGGAAACGAGCCAGTCCACATCGGCTTTGCCCTCAAAGCAGACCACCTGAAGTCCAAGTAGTTTTTTGCCAATGCTCCTGTTCCGAAAAGCGGGGTTCTTCGTAACCTCATACGCAACAGCATCCTTAGTCAGATGGTATGCAAGAGAAAGCAGAGCGCCTACATGCGGAACCAAACCAGGTATAAACCCGATAAAGCCGTCCACCAGTGAGGCCAGAAAGCGCTTAAACACGTCGGCTTTGCCGTAATATCTCACTTTATCTCACACTCCTTCACCGCTAGTAGGAGATATAAAAAAGATTTTCATTCATCAGGTAAGAATTCTCCACAGCTATTGGCTGTCCTCTTCTGTGTAGCTACTTGAGTGAACAAAAAGCATCAACGCCCTGATATGACAGCCGCTAGCCCTTCCTCCTTGCCTCGTCCCGGCAGGTACGCCAGAACCGGGTTCTACTTCCATTTGCGGTATTATGGCTAGCCTTATATTTCCTTTTTGCAGTTGCAAAACCCCTCCGGGTCAGGGAGGGGTGGGTCAACATCTTCATCGTGTTTTGGTGCCGCTGCAACTCTGCATTCATCGGTTGTCAAACACCTGAGAAATGATTTGTTTCAAGTTGCGCGCTGACTGTCTCAAAAGCATACTCTCCTTGGGATCAAGGTCGAGCGGGATCACTTTCTTGATTCCGCCTCTTCCGATGATCGCGGGAAGGCTAAGACAGACATCCTCCAGTTCAAACTCGCCGTGCATCATGCACGAGACGGATAGGATAGAGTTTTCGTTCCTCAAAATGCTTTCCACTATTCGCCTAACCGAGACTGCCACTGCATAATAAGTTGCGCCTTTTGCCTCGATGATCCGGTATGCCGCATCTCTCACGTCCTCAAAAATACGTTGCTTTTCGTGAGGTCCAAGCTCTGCACCTAAGTAATGTGAAAACGTCTGCAAAGGGGTTCCAGCGATATACGCAGAGCTCCACGCAGCTACCTCTGTGTCACCATGTTCGCCGATGATATAGGCGTGGACATTTCTACTGTCAACACCAAAGAGCTGCGCCAGCGAGTGCCGGAACCGGGCGCTGTCCAAGGAGGTGCCGCTTCCGAACACTCGTTGCCAAGGCATTTGGGTGTACTTCAAGGCGGCATATGTCATAATATCAACAGGGTTGGTTACCACTAGGACCACAGTGCTAGTATTTGAGTAGCGTTCCAGTTTGGGGAGGATACTATGAAACACGGCAACGTTACGTTTCAAGAGATCAATGCGAGTCTCCCCGGGCTTTTGGCTCACACCTGCCGAGATGATAATGATGTCTGCATCAGCACAATCAGAGTAATCTCCCACGTATATCCTGGCTGGCTGAAGGTATGGCAGAGAATGGCCAAGGTCCATTGCTTCACCAGCTACCCTAACAGCGTCGGTGTCGATAAGCACAATCTCTTCGGCTGAACCGCCCAGTGCCAAAGCGAAGGCACAAGTTGCGCCCACCCTCCCTACTCCGATAATGACTACCTTCGAACCCCGTCCTTCCATACCCGTTACTCCTTTCCCGGACTACTTTTCGGCCGAGATGTTACATCACACTATTTGATCTGTAGCCAAATCAGATAGGAATTATCCCGCCGTGTTACGCAAGTCAGCGGGCATATACCAGGAAGCTGCGGTCAGACGTGTGAATCAAATAACAATCCTGCAGGAAATAGAAAAAGCGGTGGCGAAATATGTAACTCTCACGCTGATAAGGGGATAGCCACCCCCGACGCTGCTTGTAGAAGCAGCTGACTCAGTTATAGAGGAGTTAAGGATCGCTGTCTTCTGGCCTTAAGGAAAAGGGCGGTTGTTATTGAAATTTCGTGGAAGAAGATGGGCTGGATTGAGAGACCTCCAACCGTTCATGGGCTTGCTCAACGGGATGTGAATGCGACCTGAAGAAGAGACTCTTCCCAACCTGGAGGGGTTAGGAAGGGGTAGCTTAAAACCGAATACACCTGCAGTTGGGAGGCGCACTTGTTGTCTACGCAGCTACTCGTTATTCTAGCGTACTTCACCATTGTTACACTAGTTGGGCTTCTTGCATCCAGACTTGCCAGCTCATCTGAGGATTTCCTGCTTGCAGGGAGGAAAATGGGAGTCTTCATCTGTTCTGCCGCGATAGCCGGCGAATGGATAGGGGGAACCTCCACCATTGGTACAGCAGAAGGTGGATTTCTGTATGGGATTTCTGCCGCATGGTTTGCTGTTGCAAATGCGCTGGGAACTGTCATACTAGCCTTCACACTCGCGAGACTGTACAGGAGAACGGGCTCGTTTACTGTCACCGGGTTCATGGAGCAGTATTTCGGAGTGAGATGCAGGATCGTGTCCAGTGTTATCCTGACCTTCGTGATGATTGTCGTAGCTTCCGTCCAAATAGTGGCAGGAGCAGCGCTCATGCAGACACTCACAGGCATCAATATGTTGGCTGCAGTGTGGATAACGGGCGTGGTATTCCTTATTTATACACTGTCTGGCGGGCTGTGGGCGATCGGCTACACGAACGTATTGCATGTCACTGTAATGTATGTGGGACTGATCCTTGGTCTTGTGATGATATCCTCCCGGATGGGCGGTACACAAACGCTGAGCCTCAACCTTCCGGCCCATCCATATATGAGTCTTGCTGGTGCAGGGATGTCGAATGTGATCGCGTGGATTACCGCCTCGGTATTTGCCGCTTTAGTGGCGCAGGCTGCGGTTCAGCCTATCATGGGTGCGCGGGATGAGAACGTTGCGCAAAAGAGCGCCCTGCTCGCCGCCTTCTACATTACACCGGTGGGGATCATTGCAGCGTTACTAGGGATGTATGCACGAGTTGCTTACCCAGAGATCGCCTCGAGAACCGCGCTTCCCGTCCTTATGATGAGCCTGCCGCCATGGGCAGGCGGAGTGGTGTTGGCAGGAGTACTTGCAGCGATCCTGTCGACTGTGGCGCCCTGTATCCTGGCTGCAGGCACTCTGCTTTCAAAGGATGTGTATCAGAGACTGATCTGTCCTACGGCGACAGACGATAAAGTGAGGGCCGTATCCCGGTGGTTTACTTTTGCGTGCGGTATTTTGGCAATTGTGTGGGGTCTCTACTGCAAGGTAATACTGGACCAGGTATATTTCGCATACACACTGAGGGCATCCATCGCGATACTACTTTTGTTCGGTGTATACTGGAAGAACACGCGTCCCAAATCTGCAGTATTAGCACTTGCGTTGACCACTGTTCTCGCGCTTGGGTGGGAGGTGGCAAAGAACCTATTGGGACGCTACCCATACGGGATACATCCGATGTACGTGGCTTTGGTAACCACATGTGTTGTAGTGACAGCGGGTGGCTTGGTACGTGGCCACGCTAGAGGGGAGAGGTAGATATAGTCCCAGGTACCGGCTGCTTAGTTTAATAATCACGTGAGCGGGAAGGGGTTATCGCTCCTTCCCGCGGCATTTCAACCGTCTTTGGTCGGAAATTTGAAGACCTGTCTAACAATTGTGTATATCTTGATAGCTATTGACCTGTCTGAAAGAGTGTGATATTACATTAGTGGTGAATGTTCTCACAATAGCAACACCTGCTCAGCGATTGTATTTACTGATAAATACGTAAATTCCTAATATCGCTATGAACTTGGAGGTAGCTGTGATGCTGACACAGAGGATAAGGTATGCCCCTCTGCTTGATAAAGTCGTGACAGCAGATGAAGCTGCAACTCACATAAGGGATGGCATGACTGTCGCAACAAGCGGGTTTACACCCTTTGGTTACCCCAAGCGGGTTCCTCAGGCCCTTGCGGATAGGGTAAGACGTACCGGAGAACCAATGAAGCTCACACTACTCACAGGCGCTTCGGTAGGTGATCAGCTTGACGGTGCATTGGCCAGAGCCGGAATTGTGGACAGGCGTTTTCCCTATCAGACCAACGACGATACGCGTAAGTCGATTAATCAGGGCGCAATCAAGTACCAGGACCTACATTTGAGTCATGTAGCGCAGGAAGTGCGGTACGGCTTTTTTGGTGATATTGATGTAGCCATAATCGAAGCAGTGGCGATCACCGAAGACGGTGGGATTGTACCGTCCACATCGGTAGGGAACTCCCCAACATTCGTGCAAAAGGCGAAAAAGATCATCGTCGAGCTCAATTTGAACCAGCCGTCAGGTCTTGAAGGTATGCACGACGTATATATTCCTGCGGATCCCCCTGCCAGACAACCTATACCGCTGGTCCACCCTTCTGATAGGATAGGCACGCCTTTTATTCCCACCGACCCGGAGAAAATACAGGCGGTGGTGATTACTGATATCCCTGATGCGCCACCGGCAGACGCACCAGGTGATGCAGTTGCGGATACTATGGCCGGCCACCTCGTGGAGTTCTTGCGGCATGAGGTGAAGGTGGGTAGGCTACCCAGCAATCTGCTTCCGCTTCAATCTGGTGTAGGTGCACTGGCCAACGCGGTGCTGCGCGGACTGCTGGATGCCGGTTTTGACGATCTCACCATGTACTCTGAAGTGGTCCAGGACTCTGTACTGGACTTGATCGATGCTGGGATTTTGAAAGTGGCATCGGCCTCATCCATCACTTTTTCAGGCAGGGTGCTTACACGTTTTCTGTCACAACTGGACAAGTACCGCGATAAGATCATCTTACGTCCCCAGGAGATCAGCAACAACCCCGAGATTATCAGGCGGCTGGGGGTTATTGCGATGAATACGGCGATTGAGGTGGACATTTACGGTAACGTAAACTCCACGCATGTCTTGGGTACTAATGTGATGAATGGAATTGGCGGCTCCGGAGATTTTGCGCGGAACGCCTACCTCACCATATTCACTACCCGCTCTATTGCCAAAGACGGTAACATCACTTCAATAGTGCCAATGGTGTCGCACGTGGACCACACTGAACACGACGTTAAGGTGATCGTAACGGAACAAGGTGTTGCTGATTTGCGTGGGCTGTGCCCGAGGGAGAGAGCGCGGCGAATTATCTCGTGTTGTGCCCACCCGGACTACCGTGACATGCTTTCTGACTACTTAGAAAGGGCGGAGAAGGCCGGAGGGAAGCATACCCCACATATCCTGGACGAAGCCCTCGGCTGGCACTGCGCGTTCTTGAAGTGGAAGACGATGAAACCCATGGCCTTACAACCCTCAAGAAAGACTGGCTAGCCGACTTCCAAATGCTGCTTTCCGGATTGGCTCATTCGTTTATCGGATGTAACCACGGGCAAAGCGTATCCATGCGGTTACTTGTTTGGCACCAAGGGCTGCTCCAAGGCCCAGCCCTAGCGGGATGTGATGCCATGCACCCTTCGTGACCGCCAGTACGACAGGCATGATAGCACAGGTGAACACTGCACTCAGGTACTTATGGCAGGTGGCGAGGAATGCTGCTGCCCAGATTGCCAAGAGCAACAGTACTACCCATATAGAGATGAGAGACATGCCGCCAATATAGGTGGCGAGTCCTCCTCCTCCATGGAAGTTCAGCCATACTGGCCAGTTATGTCCAATGATTGCAAAGAGCAGTGCGACCAGTTCGGCCACTTCACTTCCGGGGATCGTAACTCGCGCGAACGAAACTGCCAGCATGCCCTTTCCCGCATCTCCTATTGCTGTCAGGATACCCGGCAGCCAGCCTGCACGTAACACAACGTTGGTTGTGCCCACATTCTTACTGCCGATCTTACGGATGTCAAGCCCCCGCAATTGTTTTGTAAAAATGTAAGCGAAGGGGACGGAGCCCATCAGGTAACTGACCACTGCCAGGACTGTAAACTGCATAGTTCACGCCTCCTTCGGCAGATATAGGTACAATACTGATCAGTTGACATGGAGAACCTGTTTGTCTGCCTTGCCATAGGGCAGCCTCTTGACTGCAGAACCATCCAGGTCAAAAACTCCTATGACCATATTTAGGCGCCGACAGCGGCACGTCCACTCAGGACGAGCGTGGTTTTTCGTTAATAGATAGTCAGGAATTGTACAAGAAGATACAATAGGGAGTAGAGATCCATTGGAGTATGAAGCCTCCTCTTGGTATTCCATGTGGAAGGCCCACGGTCTTTCAATTCTTTCCGTAACGTACATTTGAGGCTTGCTGCCGGTTCTGACTGACACTGTTCTTTTATTACAAGCTTACTCGGATCACCGAAAAAGTGCAATAAGTTTTCATTTGGAGGGAGGCCGGGCAATGCGAGTATCAAAGGTAGTGCTGGCGGTGACTGATAACGATATCAGGGAGGCGCTTTCTGGATATTCGACCGCCTGGTTGGAACAAATTAGGACCAAGGAAGGCGTATTAGAACTGGTCATTAGGCTGAAACGTTTTATTATAACGCTTGGTATGACCGTAGTAGACGTGACCCCGTCAAGTATCACACTATCCGTGTCAGTCCTTGAAGGCGTGTTTGCCAGTGCAGCTTGGAAGTTGCTCAAACACTATGTTGGCCGCTACATTAACCGAGAGGGCCTCAGGTGGGAGGGAGATCGCCTAGTACTCGACTTGCCGGAATTATTGAGGGGTACGGGCATCATTTTCAGGCTAAAGTCGGTGGAAGTCAGAGAGGGCTTCATCCTGGTAAGAGTAGATGATGTGCGACTGACCCGCGTATAGTTGTTACAACTGGTCAAAAGGAGTATCTAGGACTGGGGGTACTCGTGTGGGAGGCATCGAGAGTATAGTAAGGCTGCTTGATATGACATCAAGGTTTTCCGAACAGATGCTTCACCAACTGTCGGCGAAGCGTGGGATCACTCCCGCGCAGCTTTTCTGTCTCACCTACATCAGGAGGAACCCGGGACGAACGCTGAGCGACATGTCTGCCGCGCTGGGCGTGAGCATGCCTGCCTGCACGCGTATGATCGATCGGCTCGTCCAGGCACGGCTAGTGGAACGATACGAGAGCGCGACTGACAGGAGAGCGCGCGTCTTGAGCCTCACCGACAAAGGAGCTCAGTTTGAGCAGGATATTACCGAGGAGCGGCTTAGGCTCTTGCGGACTGTCGTAGAGCGCATGGACGGTGCGTCTCAGGAGGCGCTGCAGCGTGGACTTGATGCGTTTCTCCGCGCATCGCCTAGTCCAGAGACATTTTGCTTGCATTGCGGCGGGGAACATGACGATGACTGTCCCGCGGACCCGGGATAGTCAGTCGGCATGGCCCTCGATCAGCTGAGAAAGAGTGACGGGCCTTAACCCCTTGTTCTTTAGCACCCTGAGGATACCACCTAACGCCTGAAGCGTAGATTCATATCCTTCGTGTAGAAGGATAATGGACCCGGAGGACGCGTTCTTGTCGACAGTGGCGATGATCCGCGATACACCCGGGCGAGTCCAGTCGCGTGTATCTACGTCCCATAGAGTGAGAAACGGGTATCCTCTTTTTCTGGCAACTAAGATAACCCTCCTATCAAAGGCCCCGTAAGGAGGTCTGAAGAAGCGGGGGCGGACTCCGCAGCGACGGGCTATGGCATCTTCGGTCTTTGCAAGCTCCTGTTCCATTGCAGCAGAGGACAGCTTATGAAAAGAGGTATGCGAATAACCGTGACTTGCAGGTTCATGACCGAGCCCGCACACGCATGACAAATCAAATTTTGCTGATTCTAGCATGGAGCCCAGGAAGAAAAACGTACCGCTGGCTCCCGCATCCGCAAGAGCGTTTGCAATCTTCACTGTATACCTGCTATTGGGGCCATCGTCGAAAGTCAAGGCCACCCTCCCGTCTCTCCGGTCTACCCTCCGCAGGATTGCACGTCCAGCTTCAAGCGTAATTCCTAGTGCCTTTGCAGTGATTTCGTCAACGAGACCGGTGACGGGCAGCCCGCGATCCTTCTGAAACGCACGCACAGCTTGAAGCGTCTTCTTGCCAAAGATCCCGTCCATAGGACCAGGACTATACCCGGCCGCTAACAGACGTTGCTGAAGCTCCAGAACTTCTTGACCCACGCTGCCCACATGAGGAGCTGTTTCCAAAGATACCACCCCAGGCAGTTTATTCGTCACGCGTCGTCAATGACAACCCCGATCTGAGCGTCTCCTGAAAAATACGCGGAGAATCTGCCTGTAAAGACTGAGACTGCAGGATGAAACGTGGTGAGGTCGCTTTGTCTTGCAAAGAAGCCAAAATTGATTACGTTACCGGCGAGGTGATCGAATACGGGCATGTACAGCACACCATCCGCTTCGAGATCGGCGAAGAAGTGCGTCCCGTAGGACAATTCAGGTACGAAATTCTCCCGGCTAAATCCAAGCTCTACGAGTACTCCGGCATTTGAGATCTCATTGTACACGACTGGTACGCCCAGCAGCTTGTCACGCGAACCCCATCTTCCGGGGCCGACAAGGATGTATCTTTCGCCTTCCAGCGAACGGTTGATCCTGCCGATCTCTCTAGCCACTTCATACTTGTCCGCGGACCTCTGATACTCCCTGTAGTCAACATATACGATGTACCTGATATTCTGGCACCGACCGTTTGTGAGCATTCTGTTACCCCGGAGGATCAGGTTGGCCGGGTTGGTCTTCGGGATGATCACTGGTGAATACTCTTCGTAGCTGGTGAGCGGCCTGGCCTGCACCAGGAAAAAGCTGGAGTCCCTTGCTTCGAACACAAATTCGATGTCCACAGCCATGCCCATTGCTTTTTCAAGTATGTCAAACAGCCTGTGCACGTGCACGAATATCTCAGGATAAGACTTTTGCAGGCCGTGAAATGTGAAGATCAGCTTGTGGTCCCTGGTTAGCGGCATCCCTGGCACCAGCGGCAACAGTGCCCTGTCACTCTGAGAGAACACCTCGGCGAAGCGGTTTATACGGGGGTGGTGAGAGATGGTCTCGAGTCTACGGTTTATATTATATGACACAAGTTGTCCAGTTTCCATGTCAAGGGCGTCGAACGTTTCTTGAGAGTACTTTGCGATATCTTCCGGGTTGTAGCCTTCTGGCCGCAGGGCGAGGTTCGTCAGGGAGAATGTTCGTGCATAGCCCCGACCGGTGCAACGGGTGCCAAGCCCAAACGCGATTCTTACTACGCCATCTTCCTTAGCTACTCGTTCAGTCCACCTTCTGTAGTTCTTGGAATACCCGACGCCCGAGACCTCCGGGTAAAACAAGTTACCCCTTTGCTTTCCGATGAGTCTCTGTACGATCACTCCCATCTTCTCTTCAGGCAGGTTATGTTTTTTTCTGTACGACACAGCGTTGGGGTTATAGGTGGAGGCGTAAACGAGTTTGATGGCGGTCTCCAACTGGCGGAGGCGTTCTGCCAGGTCACCGGAGTTGGGGATGAACAACGTCAGGTACTTGCCCGCAAAGGAGTGTTTCATGCTATCCTCAAGATACGAGGACGACCTCACAGCCAAAGGGTATCGGGCTGATTGCAACAGATCTTCAAGGTCATGCATCAGCGATTCGGGCAGGCGCGCTTGCGCATAAGCCTCCTTGATTGAGTGGTGGCATTCAGGGTTTTCCACCTGCACCCTGCTTGAGAACTCTTCGAACACGTCGGTACCGATATGCCAGCTTTCAGGAAAACACACGCCGAAACTATGCGAGTCTACCTCTGCCGTGACTTCTTTGGCGAAGATCAGACCTTTTGCCTTGCCTCCCAGAGAACCGCCACCTATTACTCGAGGCGGCTCTGAAGCGTGAGTCCTTGGGTCAAATTCTGCAAACCGGTTCTTCATCAAGTTCCCTCCTGATGCTATTATTCTCGATGCCAGACGTCCTTCCTGGTTCGAGAATTTGCCATTACGGTTACACTCCATGTCTGCACCACTCAAAACTGGTTTTAGATGATTAAAGACCAATATATCACATGACGAAACTACTACTTATTTGAAGGATTTGGCAACTGCAATAAAGAATGTTTTCCCAAAGGGCGGGGAGAGGAGGGCAGGTATTGTGAATTTTCCTGAGTATTTTGAGTTTCGTTCCCCTGCAAGGGTGATGGCAGGCCCCGGGATTACGGACAATCTATCTTCGGAACTGGAGGATCTTGGAGTCCGGCGCGTATTTGTGATCTCGGATCGAATCCTCGCCAGTCAGGGACTGTTGGGTGCGATCGTCTCCGGCCTTGGCAAGGTGGATGTTGAACTATTCACCGATGTACCCGAAAACTCGGACATAGCTGTGTGCGAACACGCAGCCACCCGGGCGGCAGAATTTGGGGCCGATGCTGTGCTGGCAGCGGGGGGAGGCAGCGTGCTGGATACAGGAAAAGCTGTTGGGCTTTTGCTGGGGTCAGGAGGGCGGTTGCTTGATTATCAGGGAGTGGGAGTGATCCCGCCCAAGAGGGTTCCAGTTGTCGCAGTGCCCACTACTGCAGGCACTGGTAGTGAAGTTACACCGTTTGCCATCATTCGGGATGCCCGGGAACGCGTGAAGATATCTTTCAACAGTCCCCATCTCGTACCCTCACTGGCAGTGCTCGATCCCGAGCTAACCTTTACAATGCCTCCCAGACTCACAGCATCTACGGGGATAGATGCTCTTACCCATGCGATTGAGGCTTTTGTATCAACGCAGAGCAACCCAGTCACTGATAGCCTCGCGCTCCATGCCATTTCCCTGGTGTTCAAGCACCTGCCTGTCGCAGTGGCCAATGGGTCTGCGCTGGAGGCTCGCTACGCAATGCTTGTTGCTGCTAACCTGGCAGGGCTAGCCTTTGCCAATGCGTTGGTCGGATGCGTGCATGCCATGGCGCATGCAGTAGGCGGGCTGTTTGGGATCCCGCATGGCATAGCCAACGGGATTTTGCTGCCCGTCGGAATGGAGTTTAACCTGCCCGCCGTACCCGAACGCATGTCAGAGATCGCACGTGCCTCCGGAAGGGATGCTCTCCCTGAAAATGCTCCTCTTGCGGTGAGGCAGCTGCTAGCAGAGTGCTCGCTTCCCACCAGGCTCAAGGACGTGGGAGTGCCTGAAGACGGGCTCTTTTCAGCCGCTAGCGTGGCAGCGCTTGAGGGCTGTCTTATAACCAACCCGAGAGAGGCTACCGAAGAGGAGATCCTGGCTATGCTGAAAACCGCATACGATTAAGAGTGGAGGTATCACTATGGGTATATTTTCCAGTGACAGAGAGCTCTATGATATAATGGGAACTTTCATGCAGGGTGCCAGCACTCATCCAGAAATGGGCCCTAAGATCCGCGATTCCCACATAGTCATACGGTTTGAGTATTCTGACCCCGAAGCCACCATTACCGTTGATGCGAAAAACCCGGATAACGACAAGTATTTCCGAGTCCTGTTCGGGCCTTCGGACCTGAAGGCGGACGTGGTGATGACCATGAGCGCGGACATCGCTCACCGGTTTTGGCTCGGCAAGGTTAACCTCACTGCCGCCCTCACCAGGGGGCAGATGAAGGCAGTAGGCCCCATATCCCAAATCATGAAACTGCTCCCGGCGATAAAACCTGCCTACAGCATCTACCCTGAGCATCTGAAGTCGCTTGGCCGGGCTGACCTCATCCTGTAGGGGAATTGTCAAATCCTAATGAACTGTGCCCGATTAAGAGCATTATGCCATAACGGTTGCGTCCAACTCAACGAGTGATGAAACCTCCAGTTTTGGCGAGATGGACGCCTGTGGACGTCGGAGGTTGCCCTTCGGGCAGCGATGGTGGATGAAGCAGGAAGCGTGATAGATATTTTTCTGCGAAAGGTGGAACACAATACCTTGGGTTACGCTGGAAAAGTGCTGTCTGTAGACCTTTCGTCCAAGACGCTATCCCATCTTTTTTTGCCGGAGGAATGGTATGAAGAGTTCCTGGGGGGTACGGGCCTTGCGGTCTGCCAACTATTGAAGGAGCATCCTGCGGACCTGGCTGAGATCAACCCCGTCGATGGGCCGCTTATGTTCTTCACAGGTCCGCTTGCAGGCACTGGCATCCCGGGGACTGATAGGCTGGTGGCTGCAGGCATCTCCCCATACACTTCGATCTGGGGCGAGTCAAGCTGCGGCGGCCGGTTCGCCTCGACACTGAAATCATGTGGGTTTGATGGTATTGTCATAAGAGGGCGTTCAACCGAAAGCCTGTACCTTGAGATCAGCAAGGATGGCATCTCGCTGCTACCAGCAGCACACCTCGTTGACAGAGATTGCTACGAACGAGTGGATGCACTTTCAAGCGGCGGTAAATTCAGCACGCTGGTTACGGGGCCTGCTGCATCCAACGGAGTTCTGTACTCGTCTATCTGCCATGACAAGGCGCATTTCTGCGGCCGTACAGGCCTTGGTTTTTTGATGGCATCAAAGGGCCTTCTTGGAATCGCCGCTCGCGGCTGGATGGAACCGGTTCACAGGGAACCTGAAAGACTGGCGCAAATAAGGGCACGGATACGCGAAAAACTCTCACACAGCCTGTTAGCCCAGGCACTTGGGGAGTTTGGTACCAATTCATCCATGGATATAGGGCTGATGCTTGGAGATGTACCAATACGTAACTGGCGGATGGGCGAATGGGCAGGGGCCAGTAACATCAACGGGCCGGCGTTTTCCGAGTCCGTGCTTGTCAAGAGAGGGACATGCAGATCCTGTCCCGTGGCGTGTAAACGCGTAGTGAAGTTACCCGGCGCCGAGCATACACAACCCGGGCCCGAGTACGAGACGTGTGCTGCGTTCGGTACAATGTGCCTTGTGGACGATGTAGAATGGCTCTGCACTGTGAACGATATCTGCAACCGGTACGGGATGGATACTATCTCTGCAGGCTGCACTATTGCCCTTGCAATTGACCTATTTGAAAGGGGAGTCATTAAGGCTGAACACACGGGAGGACTCGCGCTTGCATTCGGACACAAGGACTCGATTCTCCGCCTTGTTCATCAGATAGGCCGTGGGGAAGGGTTGGGGAGGCTTCTTGGCAGAGGTTCTCGTACGCTCGCTGAGGAATATGGTGTGCCTGACGAAGCGGTATGTGTTAAGAGGCTTGAAGTTCCCATGCATGACCCTCGGGCCTTTCACGGGATGGGGCTGGCGTATGCCACTTCAGTGAGAGGCGCCTGCCACGTCTCCGGCGTGACTTTGGCTGTGGAACAGGGCGGTTCCTACTACCCTGGGCTGAGCCTACGCGAAGTTTATGAAGGCCCGACAGCGGATGGCAAACCCGAAATGGTTGCGATCACCCAGGACTTCGGTATGGTACTTGGGTCAGCCGCCATATTCTGCGAACTCGCAGCGATGCCGCTTGATGAAACGGACATCATCGATGCTCTTAGCGCAGCTACCGGACGCAACCTGGACGTGGAAGATGTGCTCTCCATCGGGAGACGTATCTGGCTTGCCAAACGCATGGTAGGGTATATCAGAGGTATGAGGAGACAGGACGATCGGCTCCCGGTTCCATGCCTTACTCCTCTGGATGATGGACCAAATGCGGGGAATGTCCCGGACATCGACGGTATGCTTTCGGAGTTTTATAGCATCCGTGGGCTCTTACCAGATGGAAGACCCTCTAATGACACCCTCGAGTCCTCCGGGTTGATGGGTCTTTTCGCCCGGTACATCTAAGCAGCCGTGAGTGCGCTGATGGACGCAGCCGGAACCCTTGTTTTTCGTGTGATGTAAGATGTATGAGTAAAATTAATTAGTGTGGGTACTTTCGAGAGAGGCAGGTAGGAAGAAGGGAACGAGGGCTTCAGTCTCCAATTAGTTTGGTAGCAACCCCAACTAGAAAGGAGACGAACCCTCGTTATGATAAGAGTACGAGATTTGCTCGAAACCTCCTTCCGGGAACTTGAGATTATTGTGTTCCAAGAGATGGCTGAGGCGTACCTGGAGGCTTTGAAGAAGGCTTTGGAGGAATTGGACAGGCTTTTGTGCGACGAGCGGGATAGCAAGAGGTATGAATTAAAGGATATGCAAACCCGCGAGATAGAGACTCTTTTGGAACCTTGAAATTCAGGCGCCGTTACTACCTGGACCGTGAAGCCGGGACCTACGTATACCTTCTGGACCAGGTACTGGAGTTGGAAAAGAGGGCCAAGGTAAGCCCTGGCCTTTCGGAATTGGCGGTTTACATGGGCGTGAATGGGACATCGTACAGGGGAGCCAAGAACCAACTTGAAAGCCTTTACCGCCGCCCGGTAATCAGCCACGAGACGATCCGCCAGCGAGTGCTGGAGACGGGAGAAATCATCAAGCGGGAAGACCGACGCCGGCAGGAAGAGCCGGCAGGTGAGCGCCAGGTACCGGTTCTGTTTATAGAGGC
>DYEP01000167.1 GCA_020725675.1 Symbiobacterium sp.
GGCCCGGGCTCTGATCAGGGCTCTGGAAATAGCTGAGGGGGGATTACCGTGATCCTGGTTATCGATAACTATGACTCTTTCACATATAACCTGGTCCAGTATCTGGGTGAGCTTGGCAGCAAGGTCCGGGTGCTACGCAACGACGCGCGTTGTGTTGACGAAATTCAGAAGATGACACCAACTCAGATCATCGTGTCACCAGGACCCGGTACCCCGTATGAATCGGGGGTTTCAGTGGACGTTATCAGGCGCCTGGGGAAGCACATACCCATTTTAGGTGTTTGCCTTGGACATCAGGCTATCGCAGTTGCATTCGGAGGGAAGATAGCAAAAGCAAAGGAGCTAATACACGGAAAGACCTCCCCCATCTTCCACGACGGAAAATCCATCTTTGCCGGGGTAAAGAACCCTTTTCGAGCTACGCGATACCATTCACTTGCAATCGACGCGAGTTCTTTGCCGGAGTGCCTTGAAATATCGGCCTGGGTGGCTGATGGCACCATCATGGCAGTAAGGCATAAAAGATACCGTATTGAGGGCGTTCAATTTCATCCTGAGTCTGTATTAACGTTGGAAGGCAAGAAGATCTTGAAAAACTTTCTCGCTGGGGGCGGTGGCTATGCACGTTAAAGAGTTTATTGCCCAAGTAGTTAGGGGTGAAGACTTGAGCATGTCTGAGGCAGAGCAGGCGATGAACGAGATCATAAATGGCGGAGCCACTGACGCTCAAATTGCTAGCCTGCTCACTGCCCTGCGAATGAAGGGGGAAACGGCAGATGAAATCACAGGTTGCGCAAAGGCCATACGGTGTAAGGCCACTCGCATTGATGGTGGGGGGAAAGCGCTGGTAGATACCTGCGGAACAGGCGGGGATGGTGCTGATACATTTAACATTTCCACCACCACGGCGTTTGTAGTGGCAGGTGCAGGAGTGCCCGTAGCCAAACACGGGAACCGCGCTGTTTCCAGCATCAGTGGCAGTGCAGACGTGCTGGAGGCTCTTGGGGTCAAGATAGATCTAGACCCAGCACATATAGAGCGTTGCATTGATCAAGTAGGGATTGGTTTTTTGTTTGCTCCATTGTTTCACAAAGCGATGAAAAATGCCATGAAGGCACGGCAGGAGGTGGGAATTAGGACGATCTTTAATATTCTGGGGCCCCTTTGTAACCCCGCCGGTACCCAGGGCCAATTACTAGGTGTATACAATGCCAGCCTGACCGAACCTATGGCTATGGCCTTGGGTAAGCTGGGTGTGCGTCGTGCTCTCGTAGTTCACGGCATGGATGGTCTCGACGAGATTACGATCACGGCACCTACCAAAGTGACTGAACTGAGAGAAGGCGAAGTAGTCACGTACTGCATCAACCCTCAGGATTTTGGAATATCACTGGGAAGCCCACAAGATCTACGCGGTGGTACGGCCGCGGAAAACGCTGAAATAACGAGGTCTATCTTGAGAGGAAACAGGGGGCCACGCCGAGATGTGGTGTTATTAAATGCCTCGGCAGCCTTAGTTGTAGCCGGCAAGGTAGAGAACATGCATGAGGGTATTGAAGTGGCAGCTAAGTCCATTGACTCAGGTGCAGCGCTGAATAAGCTGGAAATGCTTTGCCAATTTTCAAGGAGCGTGTGCTGATGATACTAGAGGAGATAGTAAACCGAAAGTTGGCTGAGGTAAAGCACATGAAAGTCTCTAGACCTCTTTGCGAAATTAAAGCCGCGTTGAAAGACGTGCCACCGTCACGGCCATTCGAAGCTGCACTTGTTGCACAGTCATCGGTAGCTCTTATCGCTGAGCTCAAGAAGGCTTCGCCGTCCAAGGGCGTAATTCGTCATGACTTCGCCCCGACAGCAATCGCCCAGATCTATGCGGAAAACGGTGCCAGTGCATTGTCGGTGCTCACTGAAGCACATTTCTTTCAGGGGCATCCAACGCATATCAGGCAAGTCAGGGAACGGGTGACTCTTCCCATTCTCCGCAAAGACTTTATCGTAGACCCATACCAGATTTATGAATCAAGGTTGCTTGGGGCCGACGCCGTTTTGCTCATCGCATCCTTGCTTGAAGAAACATGCTTGGTGGAATTCATCGCAATCAGCAAGGAACTGGGTATGGATTGCCTGGTTGAAGCACACAGTTACGATGACTTGGAGAAAGTCCTGGCTTCCGGCGTGTCACTAATTGGTATCAACAACCGGAACTTGCGTACTCTCACCGTTGACATTGAGACTACTATGGCTCTGTCTTCCCAAGTACCCCAGGATCGAGTACTTGTCAGTGAAAGCGGCATCCGGACCCCAGCAGATGTCATAGCTCTGGCACAGCATAACGTAAAAGCGGTTCTTGTAGGTGAAGCGTTGTTGGAAGCTGATGACTTGGCAAAAAGGACCCGTGAACTGGCGGGGGTAAGGAGGTACCTAGGTGTGGATTAAGATTTGTGGCATCCAAACGACGGAAACGGCAATAAAGGCAGTGAACTATGGTGCTGATGCCATTGGTTTTGTATTCGGACCGAGCCGTAGGCGCGTTACACCTGACCTGGCCAGGGAAATAATCGAGGCGCTACCCGGGCCCGTGGAAAAAGTAGGTGTGTTTGTGAACTTACCTGCGATCGAAGTTTCCCAGATCGCCGAATATTGCGGGCTAGATACCCTGCAGTTTCATGGTACGGAAACAGTCTCTTACTGCAGGAGTTTCAGGCAAAGGGTTATCAAGGCGCTGCGCATTCATAGGGAGGGAGACCTGGAAGAGCTGAAGCATTACAGCGGTGTGGATACATTTCTTCTCGATGCTTACGTACCAGGGGTTCCAGGTGGCACAGGTACCAGCTTCGATTGGCGCCTTGCCCACAGGGCCAGGGGCTACGGGCGGATTATCATAGCTGGAGGCCTGCATGCAGGGAACGTGCTCTCGGCCATTTCAGCGGGACACCCCGATGGCGTAGATGTAAGCAGTGGAGTAGAGACAGGTGGAAAAAAGGACCCAGAGAAGATCCGGAGGTTTATCGACGTTATACGGAGGTGGGAGAGTGAACGGGTTACCTGACGAACAGGGGCATTTCGGAGTCTTCGGAGGTCGCTACGTACCGGAGACACTCATGACGCCGTTACTGGAACTGGAAGAGGCATACCGGGAGGCAAAGAGAGATCCCGTTTTTTGCAGAGAACTTCAATATTACCTGACCCAATATGTGGGACGACCCACACCGCTTTACTTCGCCCGCCGTTTGTCGGAGCGACTGGGTGAAGTCAGAATATATCTCAAGCGGGAAGACCTGAACCATACAGGTGCTCACAAAATAAACAATACCCTCGGGCAGGTACTCCTTGCGTTGCGAATGGGGAAGAGCAGGGTGATAGCCGAAACAGGGGCGGGTCAGCACGGGGTAGCAACTGCAACGGTTGCAGCGATGTTCGGCCTTCAGTGCGACATCTACATGGGCGAGGAAGACATGAAACGTCAAGAGATTAACGTTTTTCGCATGCGTCTGCTTGGAGCCAACGTCAGGCCGGTTGCTTGTGGCAGCCGTACCCTGAAAGACGCAACTAATGAGGCTATCCGTGATTGGGTAACGAATGTGAAACATACATATTACATTATCGGTTCGGTGGTGGGTCCCCATCCCTATCCCATGATGGTACGGGACTTTCAGTCTGTCATAGGCAAGGAAGTAAGAGAACAGATCCAGGACGCGGAAGGCAGGCTGCCACACTATCTTGTGGCGTGTGTGGGCGGGGGGAGCAACGCCATGGGTTTATTCTACCCGTTTCTTGAGGACGATTCGGTCAACCTCATCGGAGTGGAGGCTGCTGGCCAAGGAATTGATACAGGGAAACACGCAGCTACCCTCTCTGAAGGACGATATGGTGTACTGCACGGTTCTATGAGCTACCTGTTATGTGATGAACACGGGCAGATAGTTCCTGCCCATTCAGTTTCGGCAGGTCTGGACTATCCCGGAGTTGGCCCTGAACACGCCTATCTAAAGGAAGAAGGCCGGGCGACGTACGTGTCGGTCACCGATCAAACGGCCCTCGAGGGTTTTCACATCCTGGCTGAAACGGAAGGGATTATCCCTGCGCTGGAAAGCGCCCATGCGGTGGGTTACCTCCCTGCCCTGGTAGCGGGGCTTCCGCGGGACCGGATCATAGTGGTATGTATTTCAGGCCGTGGTGACAAGGATGTCCATACAGTGTCAAATCTAACAAGGATGGCGAATCATAATGTTTTCTAATGGAGAAAAACGCATTGATGAAGTGTTCGCCCGGTTGCGGAACCGGAGAGAAAAAGGACTGATCACCTACATAATGGCAGGCGATCCGGAGCTTGGTACGACGGAACGATTGGCACCATTACTAGCTGAGGCCGGAGCTGACATCATTGAGATTGGAGTGCCTTTTTCAGACCCGCTTGCAGACGGTCCGGTTATTCAGGCGGCTTCTGAACGTGCTTTGCGGAATGGGGTCACCATTGGGAAGGTACTTGCATCCATGCAGACGATTCGGGCACATATGCAGGTTCCCGTGATCCTCATGACCTACTATAACCCGATATATCAGTACGGCATTGAAAGATTTCTTGATGATGCAAATGAAGTAGAAGTTGACGGGCTGCTGGTACCCGATTTACCCTTAGAGGAAAGCGAATTCTTGCGTCAGCAAGCGTCAAACCGCGGCCTGGCATTTATCCCATTTTTGGCCCCAACTAGCTCGCCTACAAGGATCGCAGCGACTGCAATGGTAGCGCAGGGCTTTATATACTGTATTTCGGTCACGGGTGTTACTGGACCCCGGGATCATCTTCCAATATCAACAGCAGGCTTCTTAGGCACTGTAAGGCGGTATACCAATAAACCGCTGGCCGTTGGGTTTGGGGTCTCAGGTCCCGAACAGGCTCGTATGGTTTCTGCATACGCAGACGCCGTGGTAGTGGGAAGTGCCATTACGAACATCCTTTCCCGGGGGAACCCTTCCAAACTGCCACTTGCTCAAGTGACGACTTTCGTTAGGATGCTAAAGGAAGCCTTAATGGCTTAATTGTGTACCAGGTAGATTATCTCACGGGCCTTTTCCCAAGATTCCCTTGGCAGGAAAGGCCCATTTATGTTAGAATGGGGATCGAGCACAAAGTTGTGCACAAAGTTTCTTGTGGAGGAGTTTTGATGAAGGCCTTACGGTTTCACTACAGCGTTCCGAGGTACCTATTCACGCTCATTCTCGGGAAAGTATCGCCTTTTTTCTACACGGGGCCTACATCGCCATTGAGGTATGAGGAGATCCCGGAGCCCGTTCCGCTAGGTCCGGACTGGGTAGTGGTCCGGACAAGGCTCGCAGGGATATGCGGAAGTGACATCAACATGGTGAAGCTCCACGATAGCCCGTCGGCCTCTCCTTACGCGTCATATCCTTTTGTGCTCGGGCATGAGAACGTCGGCGAGATACATATCGCGGGCGAGGCTTGCGATCTTGCTCCGGGAACAAGAGTAGTGGTTGATCCGCTCTTGCCCTGCCGGACCAGAAAGATTGAGCCCGTGTGCAGGCGCTGCCTAGAAGGCAATACTTCCCAGTGTGAGCACTTCATCGATGGTTCACTATCTCCTGGTCTCTTATTAGGATCCTGCAGGGATACGGGCGGGAGTTTTTCCGAGTATTATCTAGCCCACATTTCGCAGGTGATACCGCTTCCAGATAGTGTTTCAGATGAAGAAGCGGTATTGCTCGATGCGTTCGCCTCGGCACTCCACCCAGTACTCAGGCACACGCCCGGCGATAATGACACAGTACTGGTGATAGGCGCCGGGGTTATAGGCCAATGCATTGTCGCTGCCATACGCGCTCTCTCTGTAAAGTGCAGAATAATCGTGCTCGCCAAATACGGGTACCAGGAAAGGATGGCAAGACATTTCGGCGCGGATGAGGTGATAAGGAGCACTCGGGATCTGAACATATTATTTGCACAAGTAGCTGCCGCAACTGGAGGAAGAGTTCTAAAGCCCATAGTTGGGCGGCCTGTACTCCACGGTGGGGCGGATGTAGTATTTGAGTGCGTGGGGAATGACCTGACGCTGGATCTTGCACTCAGGTTTGCCCGCAGCGGTGGCAAAGTATGCCTCGTTGGTCTTGCGTCTCAAGCTCAAGGAGTGGACTGGACACCCGTTTGGCTCAATGAGCTTACCATCGCAGGGTCTTTTGCTTATGGAGACGAAGTCAGGGCCGGCGAGAGGACTTCGACTTACAAGTGGGGGCTCGACATGATTGCAGACGGGGTGGTACGGCTTAGCCCGCTGCTGACCCACAGGTTCCCGCTATCTAAGTATAGGGAAGCATTCACTCTACTCCAATCTAAGGCGGGGCAAGAGGTCTTCAAGTGTGCGTTTAGTTTCAGGGAGGAGGACAAGAACTGATGTCGGTGGCAAGAGACTACAGCAAGCTGTCAATGGTGGATTTCTACCCGGGAGGAGACAAGGACCTTTTTGCCAAGACCAAAGAATTCCAGAAGTTCGTCAGATTCATCCGCGATAGCGGACACGACCTTTACCGGAGGACGCTGGTTTCATCCAGCGGAAACAGAGTGATTGTCCAGGATAAGTATACCGGCGAGCATAAGGAAATGATCATGATGGCCTCCAACAATTATCTTGGACTTACCACCCATCCCAAAGTGGTGAAGGCGGGCCTTCTGGCGATGGAGCAGTTCGGAGTTGGCGCAGGAAGCGTTCCGCTTCTTGCGGGCACCATTACCTTACACAAGCAACTTGAAGAAAAGATCGCCCGGTTCAAAGGCTGCGAGGACGCTATCGTATTCCCTGCAGGCTACTCGTCAAACGTGGGCTGTGTAATGGGGCTGGTGCGCGAAGGTGACGTAGTGATTAACGACATACTAAACCACGCAAGCATTATTGACGGCTGCAAGCTCTCCGGTGGTACCGTTAAAGCGTTCCCGCACAATAACATGACAGCGCTTCGCAAATTGTTGCGGCGACTGGACGAAAACTACAATGCCAAGCTCGTTATTGTTGACGGTGTGTTCAGTATGGACGGGGATATCGCTCCCCTGCCGGAGCTGATTGATATATGCAGAGAGCACGGCGCGCGGCTGATGATTGATGAGGCACATGCCACAGGCGTAATCGGCGAAAACGGCCGAGGCACTCCTGAGCACTGGGGGGTAGAGGGACAGGTAGACATTGTGGCGGGTACTCTCTCCAAGGCGCTTGGATGCATCGGAGGCTTCGTTGCCTCTACGAAGGAGGTAGTAAACTACCTCAGGTTTTACGCAAGATCATATATGTTCTCTACTGCGCTGCCGCCGGCTGTGACCGCGGCGCTGCTTGCAGGACTCGAAGTGATTGAAACGGAGCCCGATCTCAGGCAACGACTGTGGGACAATATCAGGTATATGCGGAAAAACCTGACTGACATGGGCTGGGATATGGGTAATGCGCAGACTGCCATCTTCCCTTTAATAATAGGGGATGATTTCAAAGTCAAGGAGATGGCAAGAATGCTAAACGACATGGGTGTGTTTGTAAATCCGGTATTTTACCCTGCAGTATCCAGAAAACTATCCAGGATAAGGTTGAGCCTGATGGCGACTCATACAAGAGAGGATCTAGACAAGACGCTTGAAGCGGTAGAGGTCGCAGGGAAAAAGCTCCAACTGATCTAGTGTTACCGCGTCACCCCTCCCCGCTGTAACAGGCGGGGATTTCTTCGTTCTGAAGGAAACGAGGATGTGTTTTGTAATCTCTCATCATTTGTTGCAGAAGAAAGTCCCATTTGTAAGAAGGCTTCTTGAGTTTGAGAATATCACATGTTTTAGAGACACAAGCAGTGAACGGGAGATTACTGATCCCTGTCTGGCGATTGCCGTCCATAAATCTCAGGGATGAGACGACTCCCTGATGATAAAGGTCATTATAATCATTGTGTCGCACCGCAGGACTGGCACAGCAATTGCATGATACGAATAAAGAAGTGCCTTATGGTCAAGGAGGCACTGTGCCAAGCAACAACAGGTCGGCCCAGGAAGACCGCGGTTTGCATGCTCAAGGTACTGAAGGAGGAGTAGAAAACCCTCGCCCCGCGTTGGACCGTAGCATGTGACGTGATCTGTTCAAGAATGTGTTAAGAAACACATGCATACATGCCGACCCCGTATTCTTAACCTTTCCGTTAGCCAAGTGGAAAACGCTGCTTAAGGAGGTGAGCAGGGAGTCAGGGCATTCCTGGCTCATATGGGGCAGGTAGCAACATTCAGTAGGAATGGAAAAGGAGGGCTAGTCATGTTTGAGCTGGGAGCCTACCCGTATTCAGGATGGGTTCTGTTAGGCCTTGGGATCTACATGATGATTATGATAGGAATCGGCTGGTGGTGTTCAACCAAGGTAAAGACTGCCTCTGATTACATCGTTGCAGGGCGTCGTCTTCCGTTCTTTTATGCTACCGGTACGCTGTTTGCGACTTGGTTTTGTGCAGGGACACTGATGGGAGGAACAGCCAACGCATATCTTTTCGGCAATCAGGGCGTGATTTTTGATCCCTGGGGCGCTGCACTCTGCCTTGTACTGACTGGATTGCTCTTTGCCCGGATGATGCGCCGGGGCGGTTATATGACACTTGTGGATTTCTTTGAGATCAGGTACGGGAGTACGATGGGGCTGCTGTCCACTGTTGTGCTGGCTGTAGCAGAAATCGGATGGGTTGGAGCACAACTCGTCGCGTTTGGTACCATCATACAGGTGTTTTCCGGGCTGCCTTTGGCTTACGGGATCATCATTTCGTGTCTTGTCCTTATAATCTACACATATATGGGTGGGATGTGGTCTGTCACCCTGACCGATGTGGTTCAGATGGTAATTCTTACCGTAGGTGTGGTCCTGCTTTTCCCGTCCGTGATTACCCAGGTGGGGGGCTGGGCGGGCTTTGTCGGGGCCGCCTCCAATTGGGCCGGGTTACCCGCATTCTCCATGACCGTTGATCCTGAGATGGGCTATCTCGGGTATACTGGCGTCACTGGCTGGATGTACTATATCGCAGCCTGGCTAGCTATAGGCTTTGGAAGCATTCCCGCGCAGGACCTGATGCAGCGAGTGCTCTCGGCCAAGGATGAGAAAGTAGCTGTCCACAGCTCCTACGCTGCGGGTGTGCTGTACATCGTGGTCGGAATGCTGCCGGTGCTGATGGGAATCGCCATGTTCCAGATCAATCCGGAACTCAGCATCGCTGATACCGAGATGATCCTCCCCTGGCTCGCTATGACCTATTTGCCTCCAGTACTAACCGTCATATTTGTCGCGGGTATGGTGGCAGCTCTTATGAGCAGCTCAGATAGTGCGCTCCTTGCGGTAGCTTCGGTAGTCGGTTACAACGGCTTAAGGTATTTTAATCCCAACGCAACCGAACAACAAAAGCTGGCGGTGACACGGCTCATGGTGCCGGTAGCGGCGGTTATCTCCCTGCTCCTGGCTATTTATGCAGCGACGATATACAAGCTGATGGTGATTGCGTGGTCAGTGATCCTGGTGGGATTGTTCGCGCCCTATGCTGCGGGCTACTTCTGGAAAAAAGCAAACAAATCAGGCGCGCTGGCAGCGTTGACAGGCGGGTTCCTTGTATGGGTTGCTTCTATCTACTACTACCTCCCCAGCACGATGGAAGCGAACATGGGAGTGGTAGAAGAAGGAGTTGTATACATGGACTGGGCTGTGTGGGATGCTGTATACCTTGGCTCCGTGCCCGGGTTCATCGCCTCATTGGTGCTCCTTATCGCCGTATCTATCTTAACACAGAAAAAGGACCCACCAATGGCTTTGCGGGATATGGACGGAAACCCCCTTCCCCTGAAGAAATGGTTGGGATTTGGGTTTGATGCATAATATGCAACGGGGGCGCTCAGGAAGAGGGGTGTCCCCCGTCTGTTGACAAAGGACATTGAAAGACGAAAGGCCAGTCCTTATCCACCTCAGGTATTATGCCAATTCTCGCTGCGTGTTTTGCCGAAAGCAGATACTCCCACATGAAGATCCAGGGGTCACGGCACATGTGTGGCGGATAGCTCACACCGGCTAGCGCAGCCTGTTTCAGAGTGAGTCCTGCGCCCAAAGATGCCGCCACCTTTTCATCTCTCCGCTTTATGACAGACAGGTACTTCCGCACTGCCTTTGTAAAGCGTCTCTTTGAGACTGCGCCCTTATGATGTGCGGTGATATAGACATCCGCATCCAGCGAGCAAAGCCTCTCTGCGGAGACTGCAAACAGGTCCGGGTCACCGTCTTCTCCGTGGTACCAGGGCCCAAACCCCGACAGATCAATGTCGCCCGTGTAGACCAATCCTTCGCTGGGGAAGTATGCTACGGAGTGTCCCTTTGTGTGCCCGGGTGCATGAAGCATGATCACTTTAGTATTCCCCACATGGATCACCTCGTCCAGCGGGTACGCCGAGACGCGGAGCCTTCGGAGCTGAAGCCAAATGCGGCAAAACGCGGTGCTGTAGGGTGCATTGGGTGCTCCTTCGGCTAGCATCTGCTTCCACCTGGAGATGCCCTGCTCCCCGTATACGTGCTTCATGCCCAAAGCTTCTGCCAGTTTGTCGAGGTCAGCGAAGTACGGAGCTTCGATAGGGTTTGTGTGCACATCTGCGCCCTGGAAAGAAAACACGCTCCGGATGTGATCGTAGTGATAGTGGGTGAGAAACACCATACCCACCTTTGAGGCAATACTTGCCAAAGCGGACGGGTCGGCGCCCGTGTCGATCAGGAGACCCGGGCCATCGTCCACGTATAACGAAGTGCAGTACGGAAACCGGCTGTTCCCGATCCCTGGGAGCATGTGAATATGGCGAAAGCGCAATGACGAAAACCCGCCTTCTCTGAAAGGAGGACCCGTGTGCTCGGGCCCTCCAATTAATGTATCTCTATTTTACCTGCGCAAACGACTCGTCGAGGATCCTGAGCGCCTCTTGTACTTCCGTCTTTGTTGCAGTCATTGGTGGCGTGATCCTTATGACGTTTCCGAAATAGCCGCCTTTGCCGATCAACAGGCCGCGTTCCTTTGTGTTCTCAAATATCTTTATAACGAGGTCCGGTGCCGGTTCTTTGGTTACGGGGTCTTTAACAATTTCAAGTCCCTGCATGTAGCCCATTCCTCGTACTTCGCCGATGATCGGATACTTTTCCTGCAGTGCTCGCAGACCGTCTGAAAGTACTTTGCCGCCGGCTGCGCAGTTTTCAGCCAGGTGTTCTTCTTCAATTACCTCAAGTGTGGCGAGCGCAGCCCTCATGCTGACGGGGTTACCTCCAAAGGTGGTGATGGACAAGCCCCGGAACGCTTCGGCCACTTCGTCGGTGGTAATTGTAGCACCGATGGGCGCACCGTTGGCCAGGCCCTTTGCAAATGTCATGATGTCGGGCTGGACCTCCCAGTGCTCGATGCCGAATCGTTTACCGGTGCGACCGAACCCTGTCTGTACCTCGTCACAGATGAACAGGCCACCGTACTTCTTCAAGATCTCCGTTACTACCTTGAAGTACTCTTTGGGTGGCGTAATGAAACCACCCACGCCTTGAATGGGTTCAGCGATAAGACCTGCTACACGGCCAGTGGTAGTGGTTTCAATGAGTTCTTCCAGATCTTTTGCGCACAGAAGGTCGCAGGATGGGTACGTCCTGTCAAAGGCGCACCTGTAGCAATACGGGTTGTGCGCATGCTTTACGCCGCCGGCGAACTGGGTGCCTTCAAGCCTCCAGCTAGACTGCCCGGTGAGGCTCATGGCCAGGAGAGACCTGCCGCTGTAAGCATGGCGAAGCGCGATGATCTCGTAGTTCTTGGTGGCTGTGCGGGCGAGTAGTACCGCAGTCTCATTGGCCTCCGTCCCGGAGTTTGTGAATACGCATCGCTTCAGGTTCCCCGGAGTAATCTCTGCCAGCTTTTCTGCAAGCCTTACCATAGGTTCTGACAGATACAAAGTGGATGTATGGGCGATCTTTTGTACCTGGTCCACCACGGCATCAACCACTTTCGGGTGACAATGCCCCACGCTAGTGGTGAGAATACCGCCGAAAAAGTCAAGGTACTCTCTTCCTTCTGCGTCCTTCACGTGGAGACCGCTTCCACTCACCAGTTCCAGTGGTTCTTTGTAATAGGTTGTCACCGAAGGAAGCATGAACTCCCGGTGGCGGTCCTTCAATGATTTGCCCATCGATTGCTCCTCCTTTCTTATCACACTTTGAGGTACTTACGCAATTCGTCCTCGTTTCCGCTGAAACTGTGTTCAGGACCTGGGAACACCTGAGAAGCCACTTCCGCGGCGTAGGTATTTAGCGCCTCCCGTATCGAATCGTCCATTTTGGCGTACCTTTTTACGAACTTTGGGACGAACCGATCAAATAGCCCAAGCAGATCATGCAGCACCAGCACCTGGCCGTCACAGTGTACACCTGCGCCGATGCCGATTGTGGGTATGTGCAGTTTCTCGGTGATGATCTTTGCCAGCGGCGCGGGTATAGCTTCGAGTACCAGTGCGAAAGCGCCTGCTTCTTCAAGTGCAAGCGCGTCCTCGTAGATCTGTCTGGCTGACTCCATGTCCTTCCCCTGCACCTTGAACCCGCCCAGCGCAGATGCTGTCTGGGGCGTGAGCCCGATATGCCCCATCACAGGAATGCCAGCTCTTACGATTGCCCTTACCGTGTCGGCAAAATCCAGCCCGCCTTCCAGCTTTACGCAGTCCGCGCCGCCCTCTTTCATAATCCTACCTGCGTTGGTCACCGCCTGCTCGACGGAGACGTTGTAGGACATGAATGGAAGGTCACCCACGATGAAGGTATTCCTGGCGCCTCTCACCACAGCCTTTGTGTGATGTATCATCTCGTCCATGGTTACGGGCACGGTACCTTCGTACCCGAGCATGACCATACCGAGAGAATCCCCGACCAAAATGAGTTCGATTTCAGTCTGATCGATGATCGCTGCGGTAGGATAATCATATGCCGTGACCATCCTGATTTTCTGGCCTTCCTTTTTCGCTTTTAATAAGCCCGGGATGGTAGCCTTTACCTTAGCCATTCGATTCACTTCCTTCGTTTAGATAGAGCGCCGCGGCAAGCGCGTACAGCTTGGTGGTCTCCAAAAGCTCGCTCACCCGGACAAATTCGTCTTTTTGGTGAGGGATGAGTCTGTCCCCAGCACCCGTTGTGACAATAGGTATGTTCTTCCAGGCCCACAGGAAGGTGCCGTCAGTCGCACCGGGCACGCCGTTGTACCGCGGCGCCGTGCCCGTAATCATAGTGTACGCCTTGTCCATCGCCCGGACTATTGGTTCGTCTTTGTCCGTTTGTGTCCAGGGCCGTTGCTCGATTACTTCAAGAGTAGCCTTGAAGTCGGCGTCGGCTAAGGCCAGGTCATCCAGGATCTTTCGGAGATCTGCTTCAATCTGTTCGTGACTCTGGCCAGGTATAGTCCTGATGTCCAACGTCATATATGCTTCGGCGGGGACTACGTTTATTTGGGGCTCTCCCTCCACCGGCGCGAGGAAGATGGTAGGGGTAATGCTTGGGTAGCCCAGGAACGGGTCCTTGCCGTGTGTTTCAATTTCTCTGCGTTCCATTTCCTGGACGGCAACGGCGATCTTGGCCATCCGGGGTATGGGGTTTATTCCTGAAAGTGGCATAGCGCCATGTGCCATTTTACCAAACACGCGTATGACGACACGCATGGCACCTTTTTGAGTGATGCACAGCTGGTTCTCTTCGGGTTCACAAATAATAGCGGCGTCCACATCATCTGCATGGCCTTGCTGTATGAAGTGCTTTATCCCGGTCATCATGCCTTCTTCGTCTACCGGGATACAAAGTTTGATCTTTCCTTTTAGCAGGGTCTTGCTTTTCATAATGGCCTTTGTCGCCAGGATCATGGCCACCAGATTCGCCTTGGTGTCGCAGGCTCCACGTCCGTAGATCTTACCATCCACTAGCGCCGCTTCAAAGGGGTGGTACGTCCAGGCGCCTGGGTCTCCCTCGGTCACCACATCGGTGTGCCCTTCAAATAAGAGGCAACGGCCGGGCACACCGCTGTCGAGCACTGCCATGACGTTTGGTCTTCCGGGCGCGACTTCCTCCATGAGGACCGCAAGCCCCATGTCCTCCAGGTACCGGGCAACGAATTCCGCTGCCTCTTTCTCGGAGCCTCCGGTTGACGGTCGGTAGACGCTGGGTATCTTGATCAGCTGCCTGGTAAGGTTGACCAGTTCTTGTTCGTCGATTTCGGAAAACAACCTGTTTACATCCAACTTCAATCCCCCTTTAGCCAATGTCCCGCGCAGCGGGCAGACCTCCCGCCGACTCTGCAGCCAAGGCAGCGCGCTTCACTGCCTGGGCCATGACCTGGGCTGCTGCGGCCGCTATGGCGGACACATCTCCTTTCTGAGTTCCTGTGGATAGCGCGAAGATGGTGTCCCCGTCGAACATGGTGTGCACCGGAGTGATGGCTCGCGCGTATCCGTTATGGGCGCATTGTGCGACCTTATTTGCACCCTCCTTGGTAAGCTGTGCGTTGGTAGCGACCACACCGATGGTGGTATTTGATGCGAAACCAAGGACTCTCTGGCCGATCTCTCCCAACATGGCCTTTTCGGTGTCAAGAAAGCCGCCCAACAGCGGTTTGCGAGTACCTGCCAGGATCTTTCCGGTATCCGGATCCCTAATGTCACCGAACGCGTTTACTGCCACGATGGCTCCCACTACTATCCCTTTGCCTATTCTCATGCTGTAGGAGCCGAGGCCACTCTTTGTGGCCTGGCCGGGACCTAGCAGTTTGCCCACAGTGGCACCTGTCCCCGCTCCCACGTTACCCTGCGGGAAATCTCCGGAAATGGCTGACTGGGCCGCGATATAGCCTGCCTGGGCGTCAGGCCGTACCTTGCTATCTCCGATGGTGAGGTCAAACAGCACAGCTGCGGGGACAATCGGTACCACGCCTACGCCCACATCGAAACCGATATTTTTCTCTTCCAGGTACTTCATGCATCCACAGGCCGCATCGAGTCCATATGCAGAACCACCGGATAGGACTACTGCGTGCGCCTTATCCACGAGGTTGACAGGGCGAGCCAGGTCCGTCTCCCGGGTGCCCGGTGCCGAACCACGCACGTCCACACCTACTACCGCACCGTCGGTACACAGCACTACGGTGCACCCTGTGAGTGCTGTTGAATCGGTCCAGTGTCCCACCTTAATGCCCGGAACGTCACAGATGTTAAAATACACAAATACCCCTCCTCACCAGGATGCGGGGATTACGTACTTGGTCAAGGAGAAGAACACCACCAAAAATAAGATCGTGACAGCGATCGCCTGGTAGTCGAGGATCCCAAGCCGCAAGGTCTTGCGTTTTGTTCTGCCTTTGCCGCCCCGGTAACACCTGGCTTCCATGGCGATGATGAGTTCCTCTGCCCTCTGGAATGTGTTCATAAGTAGAGGGATCAAGATGGGAATTCTCTGCTTGGTCCTTTGTATGAAGTTGCCCGTCTCCACTTCTGCCCCACGGGCCATCTGGGCTTTCATGATTCGCTCAAGCTCCTCCACCAGCGTGGGTACAAACCGAAGCGCGATGACCATCACCATCGCCAGTTCGTTTGCTGGGACGCCAATAGGCCGTCCTACGCTCATCAAACTCTCCATGCCATCAGTTAGCCCCACCAGGGAGGTGGCCAACGTAAGTAGAGTGACAGAGAAGAAAAGCAGTATAACCCTGCAGATAGTGAGGCTATAAGTTCGCACTGCCTCTGCTGTGATCCTGATGAACGACCACTCAAAGAGCACATTGGTACTATCTGCGTAGAGGCTGCCAGAAAACAACAGCTGAATAATGAACAAGACAACAATGAAGGGGATGGCCGGTCTTAAGCCTCTCAGGGCGTACAGTATTGGGATCTGAGCCAAATGGATCACGCCCATTAGGAAGATGAAGAAAACCAGATAACCCGTGTACGTACGAATAAAAAACAGGGCTGTCACGAGCACCATCCACAGGATGATTTTCACCCTGGGGTCGAGCTTGTGTATGACTGAGTCGCGCGGTACATACTGACCCAACGTGATATCTTTAGACAGCTCCACCTGCACTCCCTCCCTTCATTGCTTGCTTGTACTCGAATATTCTTCGGGCGGTCTCGTCGGCGTCAAGCGAGTCGAGAGGGACGTTAAAGCCGCGCTCCTTGAGTCGTGACATGATCTCCACGGTTTGCAGTAGTCCAAGTCCGATCTGCCGCATAACCTCGACTTTAGAGAAGACTTCGTGCGGGCTTCCTTCCAAGACCACTTTCCCTTCTGAAAGCACCACGACGCGCTTGGCCATGCGTGCCACGTCTTCCAGGTTATTTGAAACTAAAATAACGGTCAGCCCTTGTTTTTCATGGACGCGTCTGATGGTACCCAGTATCTCTTCACGTCCTTTGGGGTCAAGCCCCGCCGTTGGGTCGTCAAATACCATCACCTTGGGCTGCAGCGCGAGCACGCCTGCTATAGCCGCTCTTCTCTTTTGGCCGCCGGAAAGTGCGAAGATATACCTGTTCTTGAATACCTTCGGTTCAAGTCCGACTGCATCCAGCGCTTCGCTTACCCTGTCGTCGATCTCTTCTTTGGGTATGCCGCAGACTTTGGGGCCGAACGCCACGTCTTTGCCGACTGTCTCCTGGAACAGCTGGTGTTCGGGATATTGGAAAACCAGACCTACAGTCTGCCTGACCTTACGCACGTCCACGGTCTTCTTGGAGGTATCGTGACCGTCTATCACCACCCGGCCAGTTTTAGGGAGGAACAGGGCGTTCATGTACTGGACCAGTGTGGACTTACCTGATCTTGTTGGTCCTATAATAGCCACCAGTTCTCCCTCTTTTACCTCGAGGTTGACTCCGTGCAACACCTTCGTTTCAAACGGTGTGCCTTCCATGTAAGTGTGGTGCAGGTTTTCAATTTGAATAATCATAGGTATTCCATCAGCTCCTCCACGGACAGCACGTTAGGGGGTATATCAAGACCCATTCTAGCCAGTCTTGCCGCCACCTGCGTGACCAGTGGTACATCAAGACTGAGGGAGCGCAGCTTGTCAGCCTGGGCGAATACCTCCCTTGGACTGCCTGACATCACCATCCGCCCACCGTCCATTACTACGACCTGATCGGCTTCAATGGCCTCGTGCATGAAATGGGTGATGAGTATCACCGTGATACCCTCACGCCGGAGCACCCGGATGCTTTCCATTACCTCGAGCCTGCCCAGAGGATCAAGCACAGAGGTGGGCTCATCCATAACAACATAATCAGACCTCATGGCCAGGATACCTGCTATGGCCACTCTCTGCTTTTGACCGCCGGAAAGCATGTGAGGTGCCTTGTCCCTGACTTCTGTCAGCCTCATGAGCGCCATCGCTTCTTCAGTACGCCTTTGTATCTCTTCGCTTGGTATGCCCAAGTTCTCTGGTCCGAAGGCCACATCATCCTCTACTACTGTGGCGACTAGCTGGTTATCCGGGTTTTGAAATACCATGCCCACCTTCTGCCGGATGTCCCAGACAGATTTCTTGTCCTTGGTGTTAATACCGTCTATCCAGACATCTCCTTCGGTGGGTAGAAGGAGTGCGTTGAAGTGTTTTGCCAGCGTGGATTTACCTGAACCGTTATGTCCAACAATGGCTACAAATTCACCCTTGTTTATCTGGAGCGATACTCCCTCAAGTGCCCTGATTGGATTCGGGGAAGTCGCATTATAGGCAAAACCCACGTTTTCTACTCTGATCAACTGTTCCCACCTCCTCCTTAAGACAAGGAGCACGTTCTCAAAGGGATCCAGGGTCGGGAGGTAGACCTCCCGGACCCTGGATGAATCAAACGACAAGAAGGCTTACCCTGCAACTGAACCCTTGCGCATTTTCTCAAGACCTGCAACCAGCGCTACGGTGATGACGGAAGCGATCACCACCTCTGCAAGACCGTTGGTAAGCGTGATGGGCCAGAATACGCTGGCGGGGAGATAGCCTCTCAGGATACCGCTTCCAAGCACAAGTACGGTGTTGGTGAGGGTTCCTACCGTCGCTCCCACCACCAGAGCCAGGTAACTGTTGACCGGCTTGAGTGCTGTGTAGGCGAGGTACGCTGTGATACCGATGAATATCCTGGGCACCACAGCCACTAGTGGATCTGCGAAGAGCGGAATGGTAGCGTTAAGGAAACTAAAGATACCAAAGATCAAGCCGACCAAAGCGCCGACCACGGGACCTTCCATGATGCCACCGAGAATGGCGGGGACGTGCATGATTGTGGCGTTCCCTGACAGATTTGGGACAGGGATGAACCCCAGCCTGGTAACACCGAGGAGAATGGCCACGGCTCCGAGAATGCCCGATATTACTATCTTGCGGGTAGAAAGGGACATCGATGTTCACCTCCTTTGCTCAACATGTTCATCTGCCACCTGTAGGTGGTCAGTCCTTTCCTGAATAATGGGGGAGTAGCCCAGGGCGGCCGAAATGTGCCGGGCGCACTGTATGACGTCTCGCGCCACTTCGCCATATATCCTTTGGAGGTCGAGTCTCATAGAGGGACCTGCGATGCTTACCGCCGCTACCGCTTCGGACCGATGATTGTAAATAGGAGCAGCCACGCACCGGATGCCCAGGATGTATTCCTCGTTATCGAAGCTGAAACCCTGTGCTCTTATTCGTTCAAGCTCGTGTTTCAGATCGCTCGCAGAGACAATGGTAGAGGGCGTGTACCGTTTAAGCTGGGCGTGTTCCAGGTACCGGTCAAGATCTTCACTAGGCAGCTGCGCAAGCAGCGCCTTTCCAAGTGCGCTGCAATGAGCGGGGACCCGCGTACCTACCCGCAATCCCATTCTGAGGGGTTCGGAGCTTTCTATCTTGTCGATGTATACGATCTCCGTGCCGTCAAGGAGCGCAAGGTTCACAGTCTCGTTATACTTTAGCGCTAGCATCTTCATGGCAAAAGACGCCTGTTCCTTCAGGCCGAGACGCTCGACCACGCGCGAGCCCAGTTCAAACAGCCTGAGCGCCAGCCGGTACTTTCCCGATTCGGAGTCCTGGCTCACGTAGCCTAGTTTCTTAAGGGTGGCAAGAATGCGGTGCGTAGACGTTCGCGAAAAACCCAGCGTCTTTGCCAGGCTGCACACACCTATCTCACGGTGGCGTGCCAGTTCTTCCAGCACGGAAAAAGCCCTCTCCAGAGTAAGCAGAACCTCTTCGTGCTTTTCGGGTTCTGGCACGACCGCACCTCCTTCGTCCCGATAATCGGAACATTCTTCCGCATTCCTGGTTTGCACTACAGTTCTCTGTCGAGTGGGAAAACTCCTCTTTGTGATCGCCGGCTAGAGTAACAATTTTATTCGCACTTCTAGCAATTGCATATTGAGTGGTGCCTATCCTCTGTGGTAAAATCTTTTCAACACGTAGCACGGTAGCACGGTAGGGGCCTGAAGAGATATTTCGTTTTTGCTCCCCTACTGGGGGATTTTTGTTTTTTGGGAGGAGAGAGCTTGCGAGGTATAAGGGGCGCGATAACTGTCACGGAGAACACCGAAGAAGCGATCCTGTCAGCCACTGCCAGGCTTGTGGAGAAAATGATGAATGAAAACGGCGCACATGTCTCAGAAATCGCTGCCGCATTGTTTTCGGTCACCCCGGATCTGAACGCGGCGTTTCCAGCTCGCGCGGTCAGGGAGATGGGGTGGGACACGGTGCCGCTCCTTGATTTTGTCTCTCCCGACGTACCAGGCGCCCTGCAGCGTTGTGTCAGGGTGCTCCTGCTCTGGAACTCCAGGACTCCGCAGACTTCCGTTCGCCACGTGTACATGGAGGGGGCCAGAGTGCTCCGGCCCGATTTAGCGAACAGGGGTGAGAATTGATGGTCATCATTGTCAAGGGACAGCCAGAGGATGTAGACAGGGTAGTAGAGTTTGTCAAGAGGCGGGGGCTCAGTGTACACCTTTCTAAGGGGGCTGAGCGTACGATTGTGGGTGTTATCGGCGATGTACGGGAGGTACCTGCAGAGCAACTTGAGCTCTTGCCCGGTGTGGAGAGAGTCGTGCGGATTCTTCACAGATTCAAACTTTCAAGCAAGGACTTCAATGGTGACAGGACCGTGGTGAAGGTAAAGAATCTGGAGTTTGGAGGCGACTCCATTGTGGTCGCCGCTGGACCCTGTGCCGTCGAGAGCAGGGAACTGCTCAAAGACGTGGCCAAGGCGGTTGCCTTGGCCGGAGCGCACATGCTGAGAGGGGGCGCATACAAACCCAGAACCAGTCCTTACAGTTTCCAGGGTCTGGGTGAGGAAGGTCTGGTGATTCTGCGCGAGGTGTCGGATGAACTTGGCATGCCCTGTGTCACGGAAGTGGTCTCTCCGGGCCAGGTTGAAAAGGTGGCTCTATATGCAGATGTGTTGCAGATAGGCACGAGAAACATGCAGAATTTCTCTCTGCTTCAGGAGGCAGGCAGGTCAGGCAAGCCCGTGCTGCTGAAGCGCGGACTTATGTCGTCCATAGAAGAATGGCTGCAAGCTGCAGATTATATCTTATCCGAGGGCAACCCCAATGTGATTCTCTGCGAAAGGGGTATACGTACCTTCGAACCGTACACCAGGAACACCCTGGACTTGAGTGCGGTTCCGGTGGTAAAGAAGCTCTCACATCTCCCGGTGATCGTAGATCCGAGTCACGGCACGGGCAGATGGGACCTCGTGGTGCCAATGGCCAAAGCGGCGGTGGCTGCGGGGGCGGATGGTCTCTTGGTGGAGGTCCACACGGACCCGGAGCACGCGCTTTCGGATGGGCACCAGTCGCTCAAACCTCCCGTGTTTGAACAGATGATGCGCGATGTGAGCTGCATTGCCCGAGCGCTCGGCAGGACGGTGCCCGGGCTGTGATGGCGAGACGCGTAGCTGTAATTGGCCTTGGCCTCATCGGGGGCTCGCTCTGTCTTGGTCTTAAGGATAAAGTCGACAACATTGTGGGTGTAGAGACCGACCCCGGGTACGCGCAATATGCGTTGAGGCACGGGTTGGTTGATGCAGTGAGCGCAAGTGTGGATATAGTCGAACACAGCGAGCTGATATTCGTATGCGTACCGCCCTCGGAGGTTGTGGGCTGCGTGGTGCGGGCAGCGCATGCGGCAGCGCCAGGTACGGTGATCACCGATACTGCTTCCGTTAAGCGGCGTGTGTGCGAGGAAGTAATGCAGCAGCTACCAGGGGAGCAGCGCTTTGTGGGAGGACATCCGATGGCTGGGCGGGAACGATCCGGACCGGCTTTTGCTGACGCGGGCCTGTTCTGCGGGAAACCCTGGGTGCTTACAGATAGAAACGACCTGGTAGAAGATGCTTTGGAGAGCCTTGGCGCAATACCTGTGTTCATGTCTGCCAAGGAGCACGACAGGGTGGCGGCGGTAGTGTCACACGTACCGCTTTTGGTTTCGGCCGCGCTCATGCTAACACTGCAGGATTCGGAAGAACAGATGGCTTCTTCCGGATTCTGTGACATGACTCGGCTGGCTGCATCTAATCTACAAATGTGCCTTGACATATGTGCAGAGAATAAAGATGCCATAGCTGATGCGGGAGATGCCTTCATGTCCCGCTTTAAACAGATATTGGACGCTCTAGTTGATGAGCAGGCGGAGCTTCCGAGGCTTTTGGCCGAGGCGAGGCAGAGGAGGCTCTGCGTTGCGGCGAGGAAGGGGTGGACATAATTTTCAGAATAGACCCTATTTCACACCGTCTTCAGGGCAAAGTGAAGGTCCCGGGAGACAAATCCATCGCTCACCGGGCAGCGATCTTTGCGTCACTGGCGCAAGGCAGGTCGATTATAACAAATGCTGCGCCCGGCGGGGATTTTGAGAGTACCCTCCGGTGCCTGGCAGCAATGGGTACGCGCATCGAAAGGAAAGGCGACACGGTCAGCCTGGAGGGCTGTGGACTCGCGGAGCCGCAGGATGTGCTGGATGCGGGAAACTCAGGCACTACGGCACGCCTTCTGTGCGGGGCACTTGCGGGAGCGGGCGTATACGCGGTGATTACCGGAGACTCGTCTTTGAGGCGAAGACCCATGTCTCGGGTAATCAACCCGCTCAGGGAGATGGGCGCAAACATCACGGGCAGGTGCCAGGGTAGGTTTGCTCCCGTCACCATCTGCCCTGCACACCTTCGGGGGGTGGAGCACGTGCTGCCGGTCGCTAGCGCTCAGGTGAAGTCATCGCTTCTGCTGGCCGGTCTCATGGCTGACGGTGCTACCACAGTCATTGAGCCCTGGAAGTCCCGGGACCACACCGAAAGGTTACTCCCCGCGTTCGGTGCGCACATTGAGGTGAACGGAACCTCGGTCCAAATACATCCCGGCATCCTTCACCCCGCAGACATCGATGTGCCCGGTGATTTCTCGTCAGCAGCGTTTTTTATTGCTGCAGCGTGTACCATTCCAGGCTCAGAGTTGATGGTAGAAGGCGTGGGGCTGAACCCGACACGTACGGGTCTGCTTGAAGTACTGCGCAGAATGGGAGCAGAAGTGGAAGTTAAAAGCCGGGGAGGTGTGGAGCCGGCCGGAGAGTGTTGGGTGAGAAACCCAGGGGTCCACGGCACTGACATTATGCCGGACGAAATTCCCTCGGTACTTGATGAAATACCGGTGTTGTCCTGCGTGGCAGCCGTAGCCGAAGGTACAACCCGGATTCTGGGGGCTTCTGAACTCAGAGTCAAAGAGACCGACAGGCTTGAGGCCATTAGGGTGAATCTTTCGACGCTCGGCGCCCGTGTTGAAGTGGAGGGGGATTCGCTGATCATTACCGGGGTGGGACAGCTGAAGGGCGGCCGTGTGCGGTCATTTGGAGATCACCGCATCGCTATGGCCATGGCAGTGGCAGCTCTCAACGCCAGAGCGCCTGTGGAGATCGACGATGTGTCGTGCATCGACATATCGTATCCTGGTTTCTTTCAGGATCTCGCTTCGCTGGTGGGTGTGAGTACATGATCAGCGCATCAACCCGGGCCGCTGCGGTACTTGGGCACCCTGTGAGGCACAGCCTCTCCCCCGTCATGCACAACAGCGCGCTTTCCTACCTTGGGCTTGACGCTGTGTACCTTGCGCTTGACCCTGGCCCATGCCTCGGTGACAGCGTGAGAACCCTGGTGCGCTGTGGTTTTTTAGGTTTTAACATCACCATTCCTTTCAAAGAAGCTGCACTAACCAGTGTTGACTGGCTTGATCCCGCAGCCCGGATGCTTCACTGCGTCAACGTTATTAGGTACGTCGATGGAGCGCTGGAAGGATACAACACAGATGTATATGGTGTGCAGCAGAGCCTGAAAGAAGCAGATATAGAAGTGGGAGGGCGCCGCGTGCTGATCCTCGGAGCGGGAGGGGCGGCAAGAGCTGCTGCCTATGCGTGCTGCAAAGCTGGCGCGCGCCAAGTGGTGGTAGTCAACCGCAACCGTCACAGGGCTGAGCAGCTCTCTGGCCTGATAGCGGACTGGGGAGCGGAGTCTTCAGCCTGCGCACTCAAGTGGCCTCTTCAGGTCGAGGCGGACCTATTTATAAACGCATCCACACTGGGTCTTACATTCCACCAGGACGTCTCCCCGCACGCCGGGGCGGTACTGGACATGGTGTATTCCCCGGGCAATACCCAGCTGGTAAGATCCTGTAGAAAGAGAGGGATCCCCTGTGTGTCAGGGCTAAGCGTGCTGCTCTGGCAGGGCGTGGAAGCATTTTCGCTGCTATTTGGAGCACCGGCGCCAGTCGATGTCATGAGACAGGCACTGGACAGGGCGACGGGAGGTGACGCTTGGTGAGGTTTCTTACGGCAGGAGAATCCCACGGCAGGGGAGTCCTGGCACTAATCGAAGGCATTCCAGCGGGCCTTTCGGTATCGGAGGAACAGATCAACGTATTGCTTGAAAGGCGGCAGAAGGGGTACGGGCGCGGTCCCAGGATGGCTCTGGAGAAGGATCGCGTGACGGTTCTGTCCGGAATCCGGGGGTCAAAGACTACAGGCGCTCCCATCACACTCTGGGTCGGCAACAAAGACTGGGAGAACAAGCAAGGCCTCATGCAGCCATTCGGACCGCTGCAAGGTGAGCCTATCCGACGCCCAAGGCCCGGGCACGCAGACCTCGCGGGAGCGATGAAATACGGGATTTATGACATGAGAGATGTGTTTGAAAGAGCCAGTGCCCGGGAGACAGCGGCGAGGTGTGCCGCCGGAGGGTTGGTGCTCACGCTGCTTTCTGAGCTGGGCATGAGCGTGGCAGGTTTTGTAACAGCGCTGGGAGGAGTCATAGCTGATGTACCCGACGTGTCTTTAACGGAGATAATTTCATTGCGCGACGCATCAGAAGTGATGTGCCCCGACGAGAACGCGAGCAGGCGCATGATGGAGGAGATCGACCGGGCGAAGGCCGACGGGGACACGCTCGGCGGGGTATTTGAGGTGCGTGCCACTGGCGTACCCCCGGGGCTTGGAACCTACGTACAGTGGGACAGGCGACTTGACGGACTCCTGGCACAGGCGATCATGTCTATACAGGGGATTAAAGCGGTAGAGATCGGTGCAGGAATTTGCTCGAGCGCGATGAGGGGCAGTCTCTGTCATGACGCCATTATGCCCGCTGCGTCAGGGTGGCTACCCTATCTGAGGGCGTCAAACAATGCTGGAGGGCTTGAAGGCGGGATGACTAACGGCGAAACGCTAGTGGTGCGCGGTTACATGAAGCCCATCGCAACCACGCGAAGAGGGTTGCCCTCAGTGGATCTGGACAACGGGCAGGCTTGTGTCTCGCATTACGAGAGGTCTGACGTGTGCGCGGTACCGGCGGCTTCAGTGGTCGGGGAGGCCGCCGTTGCGCTGGTGATCGCTCAGGCGGTTCTCGATAAGTTCGCAAAGGACTCTATGAGGGAATTAAAGCAGAGCTTTGGGCATTACCTCGAGTGTATCAGGGAGTTTGGGAAAAAGAGGGATGAAAGGTGAGCAAAAACCTTTACCTTACGGGTTTTATGGGGAGCGGCAAGAGCACCTGCGGACGCCTGATCGCCAGTTTTCTCAAAGCACCCTTCGTTGACCTGGATCTGCTAATCGAGCGCCTAAACGGTATGAGCATACCGCAGCTCTTCGAATCCGAAGGCGAAGCGGGCTTTCGGAAAGTGGAAAAAGAAGCACTTTCGCGCGTGGTTGAGCTGGAAAGCAGCATTGTGGCACTGGGTGGAGGGAGCCTGCTTGACAGGGAAAACCTTTTCAGGGTGAAGCGCTCCGGAAAGGTGGTCTACCTTGCGTGCGAACCGCATGCTGTGTGGCGAAGGATAAAGGCTGGCTCGGCCAGGCCACTTGCTCGCAATAAGCAGGAGACCCTTGCTCTGTTGCGTTCTAGAGAGGAGATGTACCGGGAGGCAGCGGATCTGGTTATCGACACCACTTACAAGCTGCCCGTGCAGGTTGTGGAAGAGCTGCTCACATGGAGTCATGCAAGGAGTGTGATCGGGGGAGAGATCTTCTCGGAGTTTGACTCCGTATCGCGGGTCATGTTTGGCTCAGGTAGGCTCACCGAATTGCTAAGGCGCGAATTCGGTGGCAGGCGTACTCCGTTTATATTGAGCACTCCTCTGGTGTGGTCGCTGTGGGAGCACCTCTTGCGTGACGCGTTTGCCGGGGAGCTTCGGGTCCATCTTGTGCCGGATGGTGAAGCGGCAAAGACATGGGAAACAGCAGGGCGAGTCATTGACTGGCTGGCTGAGGAAGGCGCTGGCAGGTCGGACTGTCTGTTGGTGTTCGGCGGTGGTGCCGCCGGAGACCTGGGCGGCTTTGCTGCATCCCTGTACATGCGGGGCATTGAGGTTTACCAGGTACCTACCACGCTGCTGGCCCAAGTCGATTCGTCCGTGGGCGGAAAAACTGCAGTAAACCACGCGCGTGGAAAGAACCTCGTAGGCTCGTTTCATGTGCCCAAGGCCACAATGGTGGATACTGCGCTGCTTGCCAGCCTGCCCGAACGTGTATACCGCGAAGGTCTGGCCGAGGTGGCCAAGACATACCTGCTCGACGGTATGGACGCGCTTGAAGAACTGGCGTCGCTTAAAGAGGAGCTCATCGCCCGCGATACTCGGGTTCTTGACAGGGTGGTACGGCGCTGTGTGGTAAAGAAGATGCAGGTGGTGCGCAATGACCTGTTGGACCGTGGCGAACGGATGCTTCTTAATCTTGGCCATACTTTCGCTCACGCACTGGAGAAAGTATCAGGTTACGGCCAATTCCTGCACGGCGAGGCTGTGAGCGTGGGGCTGGTGTGGGCATCCAGAGTAGGACAACAACTTGGGCTATTTAGTCATGCTGCCAGGGTAAGGGAAATCCTTGCTGATCTTGGGTTGCCGACCGGCTGGTCCGGGCGCGCCGAGGACATATTAGACGCGATGAAGATGGACAAAAAGGACGGGAAAATCATCGTGCCTACGGATGCCGGCGGTGCAAAAGTGCTTTCCGCTCTGCAGAGCGCAGAGACAATCCGTGCAGTAGTGGCTCTCGGAGGTTAGGGGGAAGGTTATGAACTTAATGGTAATTAACGGGCCTAATCTTGGACTTCTGGGTGAGAGAGAACCTGAGATTTACGGCACGACTACCTTATCTGAGATCAGGCAAATGGTGCTGGACGCTGTCTCAGAAAGAGCGGTCGTGAAGTGGTTCCAATTTGAGTCAGAAGGTTCACTCATTCGCATTATACACAGGTACAGAAAATGGTATGACGGGGTGGTGATCAATCCGGGTGCCCTATCCCACACGAGCCTTGCATTGCATGACGCAATACGTGCGGTCGGAAAGCCCTTTATCGAAGTGCACCTGTCGAATATACATGCACGTGAAGAGATAAGGAGGCATTCGTTGACGGCCATGGCGTGCAGGGCTGTCATTTGTGGACTCGGACCCTCAGGGTATGTTTGGGCTGCGCTTGCGTTGATTCATATGACATCAGACCTACAGCCCGCTGGAATTGCCCCAGGTAAAGGCCATGAAGCGGGGAAGAAGTATAGTGACTGTTGAGACATTTTGTTTGACAATTGTATCAAGACCCACTAAAATAGCTAGTAGTCAGGAAGTGTACCTAGGGTTCCGCCTTCTGCAGGAGGTAGGACCGAGCGGTACAGGCGACGCAGGGCGTTGCAACACCGTGGGGATAAAAGACCCGTGCGGCAAGTTTCTGACCTTGCCGTTGCGGGTCTATACTTTTTGCAAAAAGGGGGGATGAACGAGAACCTGTAAATATCTCGAACCACAAGTTTCATGCCGAGATTTTACTTATTATAGAAAGGTAAGGGGGAGAAAACCAAAATGAGGCACAAGCTTACGGCGGTTGCGGTTGTGGTGATTATGCTAAGTCTTTTTGCTACTCTGCTCGCCGGGTGCGGCCAGAAACCTGCCACCCAGGAGCAACCAAAACCGGAAGCGCCCAAAGAGATTAAGATCGGTCTGATCGCTCCGATGACCGGCGACGTTGCGACCTTTGGTCAGTCCACAAGGAACGCCGTGTTGCTCGCTGCTGAACAGTGGAACGCCAAGGGCGGGATTAACGGTGCGATGATTAAGGTTGTTGCTGAGGATGACAGGAACGACCCAGTCGAATCAGCAAACGCTGCGCTCAAGCTGATCAACCAGGATAAGGTCGTGGCGATCATCGGTTCTGTTGCTTCCAAGTGCTCTCTGGCGATTGCGCCAATAGCCCAGCAGAACAAGATCCCCATGATTTCACCCACCTCCACCAACGAGAAGGTGACTTTGGAGGGTGACTACATCTTCCGCGCGTGCTTCATCGACCCGTTCCAGGGATTTGTAACAGCCAAGTTTGCCGCGGAGGAACTGAAGGTCAAGACGGCCGCTATGCTTTATGACATGAACAATGATTACACGGTGGGTCTGGCTGAGAACTTCCGCAAGCATTTCACCAATTTTGGCGGCCGGATCGTGGCTGACGAAACCTACGCATTCGGCGATCAGGACTTCAGGGCCCAGCTGACCAGGATCAAGGCCACCAACCCTGAAGTGCTCTTCCTCCCCGACTACTACCAGACGGTCGCTCTCAGCATGAGGCAGGCACGTGAACTCGGCATCACGTCCATATTTATGGGCGGTGA
>DYEP01000168.1 GCA_020725675.1 Symbiobacterium sp.
CACAGATTCTGCAAGTCACCGAGCCTGCAATTGCGCCAGGTCACCGTGCCATGCAGCCTGCAAGGCTTGCACAATCAGGCGACCCGGCTGACCCAAAAAGATTGAAAAACGGGGTGACATCTATCTCGCAAGACAACACGTTGAGTTTTGCCGCCCCGACAGATGACTCCTTTATCCTCTGTTCTATCTTCTGAATCTGCAACTTGATACTTCTCAGGACCTCTTTCGTGCGCTCAAGCCGCCCACTTATTCGGCGTATGTCGACTTCCTTTTGTGCTATTCCGCTCTCTTGGAAATGGCGTGCGGCATAGTGACGCTCTAATGCGGTTTTTGCTTCTTCTTTCGCCTTGTCTATTGTGGATATTGCGTGGTTATGCTGCTCTATGATCTTGTTTAACGTTTCTATAAGCTGCTGTCCTTGAGCGGCACGCCCCAGATCACCCTCCCATTTGCGCTGCCTTTCGATCGCTACTTGCTTCTGTTTTAACACGTCGATCAGCTGGTCACGTAGAGTAGTTGCCCACTGAATCCAATCGTTAAGTTGACTGGTAATCTGTGAAAATCTCTGCCTAAACTCTGGTAGAATGCGCATTTCATCGGGGACGACCGGATTCAGACTAATGGTATTAATGTGCCTTATTTTGTCCTCTATTTCTTTGACTAGGTTTTCGTACTCTTCTGAGAAGTGTCCGCGTAGTTCTTCTAGTCGGGCTGTTGTCAAAGCTCCCCCACAGAACTCACAGGTGGACGCATCTTTATGTAGCAATAAACCTTGCCGAACCCAGCTCTCAACTTCCCGATTCTCTTTAAGGCGTTCGATGGCCCATTGCGAGGCGGTCTGATTAAGTAACTCGTTAACCTCTCTGGCGAGTAAAACGAAATCTGGAAGCGTACCTGAAACTGGGGACACACTGTGGAACTGATCGCCGCTTCTTAGCGTCGAGAGCCGTGCTGATACGTCGTCGTCGGCCATGATATATATAGCGGGGTTATGCCTAACCTCCTCGGTTCGTTGGTTCAGTGTTGGACGCTCAAATTTCGGGTCACCCAACAGATGGCGTATGTTTCGCGCTTTGTCAGTGCCGAGCTTGTCGAGTTCATTTGAGATTGCTTTCTGTATTTCCGAGAAGTCTTGCGCGATTCTTGCAACGCGAGCGTGCCGCTTGGTGAGCTGCTCAAGCCGCTTCCTTAATGCGATATTCTCCTCCCCTACGATAAAAATGGACGGGGCGGAGTAATCTCTACTGAAGTTGGCCTCTACGTAATCACGGTTGAAGACTCGTACAGCCGGGCTGGCTGACAAATCTACAGAGGACACTTGTGAACCGTCTTCTGTTAACAGTTGAAAACGTGCCGCAGAATACTCCGCACTTAACTTCTTGTGCTCAAGCGCCTGAAAAATGCGTGATAGCGTAGTCTTGCCGGAGTAATTCCAACCATAGATTAGGTTCAACTTGGCAAAGTCCCGTAGATTGTTATTCCAGCGAAAATCACGAAAAACACCAAACTGTGTAATAAACTCGATCCGCTTAATCATGGGTAATTCCTCCCAAAATCTCCCCAACAACCCCTCCGCCTCCTTCTCCGCCCCCAAGAGATGCGCCCGGATCTCCTCCAGAGTGCGCAGAGCCTTTTCTTGTAAAAGTACCGGTTGGAGTTGATCTCGTAGCCCACCCTGACGCTGGCCGGGTCGTACTAGGCGCCTGCCTGGCAGAGCCAGGTACAGGTACGCCGGAATCTTTGTAGGGAGGGTAGGGTTCAAGGGTGTCGATCATGATTCGGCCTCCTGCACCAGGCGCTCAGGGCTCCAGATTTTCTCAGCGAGGCGGATATACAGCTCTTGCCGAGCATCGAGGTCCGCCTTCTTAAATTCAGGGTGCGGCCGGAAAGGAAGCTCACTTTTCCTAACAAAATGTGCGAAGCCCGGGTCGTGCTCATAAGCGTTCTCGTTGAGACTCGCGGCCAACAGGTTGTGCTTCAAGTAATGCTTGCGCTTTTCCTCATACTCGAGGTCTCCGTAGCTGGCGTTGAAGCTGCGAGGCAATAGGAGCAGACCGCCGATCCGGTTACGGTACTCTGCAAAGTCGGTTGGGTGAGCAAATTCGTCGGTATGCCGTTCGGGATGATTAGCCCAGATGTGCTCGATCTGATAGCCGTTCCTACCGCTGCGCTGGATGTATTCTTTGTAGCGCGAAGGACGACCAGATTGAGTTTCCACATAGTCGGTAATTCGTGCGAGAATCCGGTGCATTAGGCGGCCGTTCGCCCCGTGAAAGCTGAAGCGGTCGTTGGTAACGAAGCTCTCTTTGTCCTCGTTGAGACGTTTGGTTAAAAGCTCAATAAGTTTCGGCAGATCCTGGCCACGGATCTCGCGCATAACGAGGAACATGGCGTATTGCATGGTTCTGTAGTCAATAGCACGCCTGTTCCAGATGCGACGGGTAATCAGGATGTCGAGATAGGAGGCGACTACCCGTAGTTTGCGAAGAATCACATTCTCGCTATCCGCCCGGCAAAGCGGCGCAAGCAAGACTGGGTACTGGAGCGTGAACCCGTGCTGGGCGTTGTAGTAGATAGACTCAAGCCCACGCGTAAACTCATCGGCAGCCTTCCGGATGCGCTCGTAACAATAGGTGTAGAACGCAAAGTCTTCCTCAATAAAGCGGGCGAAGGCAGCACTCCCAGCGAGACCCAGGTCTTCTTCGTGGTCACGCACCCAACGATGAAACTCGGTGCCGATTAGGTCAAAGTCCTGGGGCTGGGCGTCACGCTTACGCTCGCGGATCGTCTTTGCGTACTGGCTACGCAGCCAGGCCTTGATGCCATCGGCGTCTTCGTCCTTACCGAGTGCCCGGAGTGCCGCTATACGCTTCTGCCAGATGCTGCTTGCTGCACTCCGCCGCTTGGTGTCGGTGATGTTATTGAGGAGATACCCCTTCAGCATGTCCGTGGGCGTCAGCGAGAGCCCGCGGTCGTTCATCGTTTCGAAGATGGCGTAGGCGTCGGTGTCCGAGTAAGCTGTTATCTCGACCATATAAACGTTCTCAATCAGCCAATCGGCGAAGTATGGTAACCCTTCTCCACGGAGTTCATCAGGGAATAGTTCCTCTATATCTTGGTATCGGTGCAGGATGTTCACGACCGACTCGGGCTGGCCGTTTTCGTCGAAGGGTACACCAGTGAAGAGCGCCTCCATACATTGGGCGCGCTCCTCGATGTCGAGGTTGAACGAGCGTTTACCATACCTTTGCGAGAAGATGAGTTCAGCAAGTTGTGCCTTCTGATCTTCGTCCTGGAGTTGCCGATAGATGTAGATGAGAAGCAGCGTGAGGGTGGTAAGGCGTTGCTGACCATCAATGAGGTACTTACGGCCTTCTTTATCACTGACAATGACCGAACCAAGAAAATAATGTCCGTAGTTTTCAACAGCGCTACGGTCGTTGCCCGGTTCGTGGCTGTCTAAGAATTGCTCGGCTAAGTCGTTGATCAGCTCGGCAACATGCTTTTTCTCCCAACGGTACTCGCGCTGGTAGTAATCAATGGTAAACTTCGCTCCACCGAGAAGCATGTGTACATTCTTCGCGAGGGCACGTATTTCTTTCATGATTGCGTTCCTCCCAAAATCTCCGCCGAAAACCCCTCCGCCTCCTTCTCCAGCGCCAGCAGGTCGGCGCGGATCTCCTCCGGAGTGCGCAGGGCCTTGGGCTTGCTGAAGTACCGGTTGAAGTTGATCTCGTAGCCCACCTTGACGCTGGCCGGGTCGTGCCCGGCGCCTGCCTGCAGGGTCCGCGGCGTAGGCACGCTGGAGTGTGTGCCGGCTGGATAGGGCTTAGGGTTGGTGATGATGATTCCCCCTCGGCTTTAACATCCGGGTATTTACCAATTTCCTGGTTAATTCGCTTAAGATTTTGGTTGAGAGTTTCTTTGTTAATCCAAATGGAAGGTCATGACCCAACTTGGCTTCTTAAGCAAGGTCATCTAGCAAGACTTTGCGCCAAAATATATCGTATTTTTCGGGTTTATCTTTGATTTTTAAAAGAATACCCTTAAGATTCCATATAGCTCTTTGGCTAGTTACATCTTTCTGTTTAAGCAAAGTCCTTAAACTGCGCCTTAATATTGCAAGCTCTCTGGTATTTGGTAAATGCTCAAATTTGCGCGTTGCACGCCGAATAACAGTATCGGCAAACTCTAACAGTTTTTGCCGAAAACGGTTCTGGCCTAATTCCAAACCACTTCTCCATCAGATGCTTCACCAATTTCCTTTCGTATTTGAGACTCAAGTTTAGTTAGCGTTTTGGCAGCGGAGATAGCTTCTTTTCTTCCGCCTCCAGCTTTGCTTTTCTTTCCGCTTCGAGCCGCGTCAGCCGCCGGAGCAGCTCCTTCACTACCCATTGCCGGGTTTTCGAAAATCGTAGGCTGGATTGCATTTTCATTTTGTTCCACCCTCTCATATAATTTGATCGGAAACCCATTCTTTTCAATTAGGCGTACCCTTTGAGACAATCAACTTAGGTTGGTCAGGGTTCGTCTTTCCCTCCGTGTAGCATTGACTACTCAAAAAGAGTGAGTCCCTGAGCTTTATGTAGAGTTCTTACTCGTGGGTTGAGTCGCTTTAGGGCACTGGTCCTTTGGTTCAGCAGGCCTAGGGTGTACCCACGGTGACCCTCAA
>DYEP01000169.1 GCA_020725675.1 Symbiobacterium sp.
GGCGACCTCCTGGCTGAAGGTACGCGTTTTGCCAGTGAGCGCCTGGGCGGTATGGCCCCGGAGTTCGCGGTGCACGTAAAAGGGCTTGACCTGCCGGCCCACGACCCGAGGTGCTATTCGAGCCTTGCAGTGGGATACGCCACAGCGAACAGAGGCGCATGTCACCTCCAGGGATTCAGCTATGGTTTTGAAAGAGCTGTAACAATGCCAGAACTCGGATTTAACGAGGTATTCAACAGGCACGATACCGACGGCAAGGGAAAACTGGCTGCGCTCGCTCAGGACCTTATGGCCGTGCTCGATTCGCTGAAGATGTGTAAGTTCATGCTGTACGGTGGCGTCAAGCTCACCCATATCGCACAGATGATCAAACACGTAACCGGTTGGGACATGAGTGTGGAGGAGATCATGCGGGCAGGAGACAGGCAGACATGTCTAAAGAGGATGTATAACGTAAGGTGTGGCATCAGCAGGAAGGATGACGTCCTGCCCCCCAGGATACTTGCAAGGTCGCGGGGTACAGGAGGTTCTGCCGATTACCTGCCCAACCTTGGCAAGATGCTGGATGAGTACTACAGGTTCAGAGAGTGGACCGAGTTCGGCATCCCGTCGGAAGAGAAGCTGAAGTCGCTCGGCCTAAGGTAGACATAGGTAGACATACCGTTACGAGGTATTCCTGCAAAGAATATCAACGATGTCATAAAAAGGGTTCTGCCTGGTGAAATTCTTGGCAGAACCCTTAAGATTCACTTCATCTATTGTGACGGCTTTGACCGGGTTGCTCACCCACCCGGGGTTTAGTCAAGATAACAATTAGCAAACCACCAGAATTGTAGAAAGATATAAAGGAGTACGCAAGGAACAGGAATAAATGAAAAGATATCTTTTGCGAGTTTCGGTGAATCCACAAACGTTTGACTCACTTCCCTGAAGGCCTCTTAGCATGTCGTAAATTGTCATCCGCCACTTTTATTGGACCGCCCCTGATATAAGATGTTAGGAGACCCTGTCCATAATGCAGGATCAAGTGATTGCGCGGCGAATATAAATTGGATAATTCCCAGTTTATTGAGTATGTGAGTCTGATTAGATATGCAGAGGGGGAGGTGGCAAAGCGGGTTTAAACATGTGCGCGATGTCGGCTGCTTTGCATGATTATTAAGAGGGAGGGACAGTAGTTGATAGGAACAAAGACAAGAGCTCTTGTGGCATTGTTGCTTGTCGTTTCGGTTCTGGTAAGTGGGCTGCTTGTTGCAGGATGCAGCAAGGCAGAAAAGGAACCCATAAAAATCGGCGTCATAGGCCCCTTTACCGGACCTAACGCCAAACCGGGCGGCCGGATGAAAGAAGGTATTGAGCTGGCCGTCGAAGAGATCAATGCCAAGGGTGGCATCAACGGCAGGAAAATTGTAGCTATCTTTGAAGATGACGCATCGCAGCCTGCTCAATCGGTGGCTGCAGCGGAGAAGCTGACCACCAGAGATGAAGTGCTCCTGGTCATCGGCGCCTACAATTCTGCGTGTGTGCTCGCTCATATGCAGGTGACCGAACGCGAAAAGACCCCTCAGATCAATCCCATCGCCGTTGCTACCGCTATCACAGAAAGCGGCAACAAGTACATGTTCAGGAACTGTGCTACCAACCCGATGCAGGTAAGCCAGCTTGCTGATTATGTACTCAAGAACTTCAATTTCCAAAAATTCGCCATGTTATTTGAAAACACGGATTACGGCAGGGGCATCGCCGAGGTATTCGGTGCCTCTGTGAGACAGGCAGGAAAACAGGTTGTGGCGGAAGAGGCATATAACATCGGGGATACAGACTTTTACTCCCAGCTGACAAAGATAAAGAACCTTGGTCCCGACGCACTTCTGATCGGCGGCAACCTGACCGAGGGTTCTCAGATCGCAAGGCAGGCCAGAGAGCTAGGGTTGAACGTACAGCTTATGGGACTTGGCGGTCTGTCTTCACCTGAGTTCGACCAGCTGTGCGACGGCGCAAACGAAGGGCTGATTTGCACCAGCTATTTTGAAGTCGGAACCGATGATCCGCTTGTAAAGAAGTTTGTCGAAGCGTACGAGAAGAAGTTCGGAAAGCCGCCTGAGATGTTTGCAGCCGCTGCCTACGAAGCGGTCTACATCGCAGAGGAGGCCATCAAGAAGGCTGGCGAACATAAAAACCTCGCCGAGTGGCGTCAGGCCGTAAGAGATGCTCTTGCGAAGATTAAGGATCTGCCCGGTGTACAGGGCCCGACCACATTTGATGAAAAAGGTCAGGCAGACAAGAAGGTTTACATCGTGCAATGGAAGAACCATGAAAAGGTGATCCTGTACCCGACCGGCAAGTAGCGGAGACGGGGCGTGGCAGGAGCCGTTCCTGCCGCGCCCCTTGGGCGAAAAGGAGGCCGAATCAGTGCAGAACTTCATACAACAGGTGATGAACGGCCTGGTGCTGGGAAGCGTGTATGCGCTTATAGCACTGGGGCTAACCATGATCTACGGTGTGCTGGGCCTCATCAATTGGGCTCACGGCGAATTCTACATGGTAGGTGCATTCGTCGGGTACATTCTTGCAGTCAGGATGGGCCTTCCTTACTTCGTGGCGCTGGTTGGCGCCATGCTCATCATGGCCGTGTTCGGGATCGTTGTGGAGCGTGTGGTGTTTCTTCCGCTTAGGGGCAGGCCAAATATGAATGTGATCATCGGTACGCTGGGGCTATCAGTGTTTCTACTGGACGGGGCCAACCTGACCATGGGACCTGACCCGGTCAGGTTCCCAAGCATTTATACCGACCAGTTCATCCGGGTCCTTGGCATCTCTTTTACTGTCCAAAGGCTCCTGGTGGTGATTGTTACCCTGGTCCTCATTGCCGTGCTCCGGCTGTTCATCAGAAACCACAAACTGGGTAAGGCGATGCGCGCGTGCTCACAGGACTTGCAGGCCGCGTCCCTTATGGGCATCGAAATCAATCACGTCGCAATGATCACTGCTGCCATTGCTGCCTCTTTAGCGGCTGCAGCAGGTACTTTGATTGGCCCCATATTCCTGGTCAACCCTCAGATGTCCATTGCTGCGGTAGGCAAGGCATTCGCTGTTACCATCCTCGGAGGACTTGGCAATGTGGAGGGTGCGGTAGTTGCTGGCTTTACGCTGGGTCTGGCTGAAAGCCTTACGGTCGCGTACATCTCCAGCTATCTAAAAGAGATCGTCGCGTTCGCCATCCTGATCACAACCCTGGTTTTCAAACCCGAGGGGATCTTCGGGAAACACTCCGTAGAAAAGGTGTAGGTAGAGGCGATGAAAAACAACAGGCTAATAAAGATACTAGTACTAATCGTCATTCTCGTGGCGGCGGCGCTCTACCCCATCGTGGTGCAACGTGGTTACTACCAACACCTGGCGGTGATGGGTTGTATATACACACTGCTTGCCTCAAGCCTGAATCTCATAGTAGGTTACACCGGGCAGCTCTCTTTAGGTCACGCGGCCTTCTACGGGGTCGGAGCGTATACTTCGGCTTTGCTCACCCTCAGGCTGGGCTGGCCCGTGTGGGCTGGTATGTTGGGGGCAATGGTGATGGCCGGCGTGTTCGGAGTGCTGCTGGGTACACCTACGCTGAGGTTGAAAGGGTCTTACCTTGTCATCGCCACGCTCGGGTTCGGAGAGATCGTCCGGCTCGTGCTGCTGAACTGGATGTCGCTTACCCGGGGTCCAATGGGACTCACCGGCATTACGCGGCTCGCTCCGTGGGCTGTGACGAAGGCTCATTACTTTTGGGTCTACTTCCCCATAGCGGTCATCGTGGTGGTGCTCTTAAACCAGCTGGTAAACTCACGTACCGGAAGGGCACTTAAGGCCATCCGTGAAGACCAGGTCGCAGCTGAGGTAATGGGTATAAACCTGGCTTTTTACAAAGTGCTGGCGTTCACTGTAGGCGCTGTCATCGCCGGGCTTGCGGGAAGCCTTTACGTGCACTATGTGACGTTTGTGAGCCCGGACTCGTTCCCAGTGGCCGAGTCCATCCAGATCCTCGTCATGGTGATCGTCGGCGGTATGGGTACCATTGCAGGTCCGATCATAGGGGCGTTTGGCATCGTATTCCTGCTTGAAACGATGAGGGCGCTGGCGGAGTACCGGATGGTGATTTATGGAATCACGTTGTTCGTCGTCATCGTGCTGATGCCCGACGGTTTCATGGGCGCAGTCAGACGGGTGAGCAGTATTCTTCTGCAGAGGGGTGTGAGACATGCGCCTGCTGGAGACTAAGCAACTGACCATCCGGTTCGGCGGCCTGACCGCGGTGGATCACGTGGACCTCGTGGTCAACAAGGGAGAGATCGTCGGGTTGATAGGCCCCAATGGCTCGGGAAAGACTACGATATTCAATATGGTGACTGGAATTTATACACCGACTGAGGGCGAGATTCTGTTTGGCGGGCAGCCGATTCACGGTGCAAAACCTCACGTCATTACTGAGAGGGGTATCTCTCGCACATTTCAGAATATCCGGCTGTTTCAGAGCCTGAGCGTCATGGAGAATGTGCTCATCGGGTGTCATTGTAGGATGAAACAGAACTTCTTTGATGACCTTCTGGCGACAAAGAAGTTTCTCCACGAAGAGTCACAAGCCCGGAGGACTGCCATAGAATTGCTGGATGTGTTCGGTCTGTTGGATCTCCAGCATGAGACGGCAAGGAATCTTCCGTATGGGCTGCAAAGGAAACTTGAGATAGTCAGGGCACTTGCATCCAAACCGGAGCTTTTGCTGCTTGATGAGCCCGCAGCAGGAATGAACCCCCAGGAGAGCCTTGCGCTCATGGCGTTGATTCGACAGGTGAGGGATCGCGGTGTCACTGTACTGCTTGTGGAACACGATATGAAAGTGGTCATGGGCATCTGCGAGCGTATAGCGGTACTTAATTATGGAAGAAAGATCGCGGAAGGTACTGCCGCCGAGATCCAGAGTAATGAAGAAGTGATCCAGGCGTACCTCGGAAGGCAGGCGAAAACCGGTGCTTAACATAGAAAACTTGCAGGTGCACTACGGGAGGATAGAGGCGCTCAAAGGCGTGTCGTTCTCGTTGGCGGAGGGTGAGATAGTCACTCTGATAGGAGCTAACGGGGCGGGTAAGTCCACCACCCTAAAAACTATATCTGGTCTGCTCCGGGCGTCCGCGGGTAAGATCACTTTTATGGGGCGCGATATCACGACCTTGAGACCTTCGGCAATAGTGAACATGGGTATTGCACACGTACCCGAGGGTAGGCGGGTCTTTCCCAAGATGACTGTTGAGGAAAACCTTGAGATGGGTGCCTTTGTGAGAAAGGATCAAAAGGGCATCAAAGAGGACATGGACAGGGTATTTCAGACCTTTCCTATTCTTAAGGAGCGAAGAACTCAGATTGCTGGAACACTGAGCGGGGGAGAGCAGCAGATGCTCGCCATTGGAAGGGGCCTTATGACCAGACCTCGCCTCCTTTTGTTGGATGAACCCTCCCTCGGTCTTGCTCCCATCCTGGTGGAACAGATATTCCAGATCATCGATGATATACACAAGCAGGGTACCCCAATTTTACTTGTGGAGCAAAACGCATACCTGGCTCTTCAGGTGGCCAACAGGGGGTATGTGCTGGAAACGGGTTCTGTAGTGCTTGAGGGCGACGCAAAGGATCTACTCAACAACGAACACGTGAAGAAGGCCTACCTGGGTGAGTGAGTTACAAGGCTGTTGACGTCCGGTCAACAGCCTTTTTTTCCTGGCTCTCTGCTCAAACCTTTGCTGTCCTTTAGTGTTCGTCAAGAAGCTTTTGGATAACAGGTAGCGCCTTCTGAGCAGCAATGCGCCCCTTGTGAATGATTTCTGCAATTCGGTGCACGTCTCTTAGGCCCACATCGTAGATCTGGGGATCGATCACAAGATCCGCATATGAAGCTAGCTCGTGTTCCGTTGCTTCGTCTCCCATGATACTTACAGAACGTTCCACCAGCTCCACCACATCGCAAATGTTTTGCTTGGAGCGGTCAACGAAACCCAGCCTGACTCCTACCACCACATCGCATCCCATTTCCTTCAGAACTTGCGCGGGTACGCTATCCATGACCGCGCCGTCGATCAGAGTGCGTCCGTGCCGTGACAGCGGCACAAATACCCCCGGAATGGCAATGCTGGCCCGGACAGCTTCTGCCACAGTGACTTCGGGGCCCATGACTGACCTGTCCAGCTTGTGTACTACCGGCCGCATAGCACTCGGGGGTCCAAAAACGACTTTAAGCGCTCTGTCAATATCCACTGCCACAATCGCCAAGGGGAACCTTAAGTCGGAAAAGTATGCGCCACGTGTCCATTTCTCAAGTAGCGACAATATGCGGTCGCCCTTTATAAATCCAAGAGGCGGTGCGGGAAGCGGGGGATTCTTTATGCCAAGCCGTGTTAAGATCATCCGGAGGATCATAAGAAAAAGGGCTGTGACGCTTATGGTGGAGTCGATGACATCATCAGGTCGCAGGCTCAAGGCGATATTTGTCATTTCTTCCGGGCTGTGCCCGGAGGCATAAACCGCCGCTACCGCTGCGCCAGCGCTTGAACCAGAAATGGCGTAGGGCACAATACCTGCCTTCTCAAGAACGTCAATTACGCCTATGTGCGCAGCACCTCGGAGCCCCCCAGAACCCAGTGCGAGGCCGAGTTTCTTCATGTGCCTGATCACCTCATACGGGTATGCTGATAGTCAGAATATGCGGGAGGAACAAGAGGTGGAACATACATTTGCAGTCTAGGTGAAATGAGCGAGACGAGATGTTGGAAAACCGGAAATGTGTGAGTAATTGCACCGAACAACAAACCTGCGCAGTTGCATGAAAAAGGGGCAGGCCGGGCCGGTCTGGCCCGCACTGCCCCCCCGCTCAGTGACCGCCTGGTATCAACCTGGCAGCACCAGCACGCAGATGCCGATGAACACCAGGGAAAACAGCATCACGCCGAGGGTGTAGCCTATTATATCTCGTGCCTTGAGTTTAGTGATACCAAGCAGCGCTATAGCCCAGAAAGGCTGCAGCATGTTGGTGAGCTGGTCGCCGTATGCGACAGCCATGATGGTCTTAGAAATGGGTACTCCAAGCTGCGGCGCTGCCCGGACCATCACAGGCCCCTGCACGGCCCACTGCCCGCCGCCCGAGGGCACGAACAGGTTTACCAGCGAGGCGCTGAGGAACGTGTACAGCGGGTAGGTCACTGGGGTAGATATAGCCACGAACCAGTCGGCCATGATTTTGACAAGACCTGAGCCTCCCATCATGCCCATAATTCCCGCGTAGAATGGGAATTGGAGGATTACACCGCTTACGCCTTTGGCCGCTTCCGCCACGGCCCTTACATAACGAATGGGCGTGGTATGAAGCAGCACGCCCAGCATGAGGAATATAAAGTTGACGATGTCCAGGTTAAGGCCTGCAAACCCCTTCTGAGTGAAGTACCATACAGCGTATACAAGACCTGCAATACCGATGATGTAGGAGAGGAGTGCCGAGTTTTCCAGCCTGGCCGCCAAAGTGCTCAAGTCTGCGGTGGGCTGGGATTCTGTGGCTTCGGCGAGTCTGTCCTCTTCAATCAGTGCAGGGCTTATCTCCTGAAAGTCCTGCTTTGGATGGATCAAGAGTGCAAACAGCGGTGCAAGGAACAGAAGTCCCAAAGAGACCACGAGGTTCATGGGTGAAAATAGCGTAGCCGAAGCTGGAATTACCCCAATCTGGTCCTTCAGGAAGTGAGTTTCTGTGGCGACCAGCAGGGGCGCTGAGCCGGAAAGCCCGCCGTGCCACACCATAAGACCCAGGTAACCCGCGGCAACGATCAGCGGGTAGTGCATTTTTATGCCTCTTAGGTATCCCTGTTTGGCCACTTCACGGGCGAACAGGGCGCCTACGATAAGACCGAGTCCCCAGTTGATGAGGCCTGTAAGACACGCCAAAAATCCCACGAGGTACACTGCCTGACGGGAATCCTTCGGAATACTTGCCACAGATTTCAAGAACTTTCTGACCGGAGGCGAGCTGGCAACAGCGTGCCCGGTTACGAGGATCAGGCACATCTGCATGGAAAATGCAAGGAGGTTCCAAAAGCCGTTCCCCCAGTGTTGTATCATTTGCATGGGCGAATTCTTTGCAACCAAGATACCGAGGAAAAACGTGAGGAACGTGAGAAGGATGGCGAAAATGAACGGATCGGGCACATACTTCTTTGACCACCTGTTCAGTGCGTCTCCAAATCTCTGAAGCATGCTACACACCTCCATCTTGGATTCACAGGCTCCGTTTTAATGCCAGTACAATTCCGCTTTGTGCTCTTCGTTTCCCCGTACCCTGTTTAGTGTTCCTTGGACGGTCAAATGGCTGCTGAACCGGCGTGCTACCCCTCCCTTCTGCACCGCTACCGGGTGAATGGATAAGCCAAGTAATGGTAGCGTCCCTGAGATAATGTAGCGGCGGCTCTAAAGTGGCCTGCGTTATTATGTTTTGTGAGACAACAACGAGAGTGTCAAGGCCGATTTAGACTTTCTACCACAAGCCGACGGGTGATACACGCAGGCGTGTATCTACAGTCGAAGATAAGCGTGACCTCCTCCCACCCCTAAAGGGGAGGGCTTCCTCTTTCACTGAGGGAAGCTTACGCGGATGTGGGGATTGCTCCCCAGTATCCGCGCAGCGGCCTCCCACTCCAGAGGCTTCAGTTCGGGCCGGTCCGGCCCTA
>DYEP01000170.1 GCA_020725675.1 Symbiobacterium sp.
AGACGCTGGGCTACGAGGTGGGCAGGCAGGTGATGGAGCGCTACGGCAGGCAGCCCGACGCAGTGCTCATCACCCACGCGGGAGGCGGTAACGTCACCGGCACTGCCAGGGGGCTTTTAAAAGCGGGCTGCGATCGCACCAAGGTGGTGGGCGTTTCCGTGGACCTTTCGGGGCTTCATATGGCCTCTGACAGAGACTTTAACAGAAAATCTTTCACTACGGGCCATACTGGCTTCGGTGTGCCATTTGCGACCTGGCCCGACAGGGCGGACGTGCCGAGAAACGCCGCCAGGCCCTTAAGATATCTGGACCGGTATGTCACAGTTACCCAGGGTGAAGTGTTCTACGTTACAGAGCTGCTCGCCCAGCTCGAGGGACTTGAGCGGGGGCCCGCAGGCAACACGTCGCTGGCTGCTGCGTTGTCCATCGCTGCGGAGATGGACGAGGACCAGATCCTGGTGGTACAGGAAACGGAGTATACCGGGGCAGGAAAGCACCCGACTGCGCAGCTTACGTTCGCGCGGCAGAACGGCATCACAGTACGGAGAGGCGACCCGGCCCAAAGCATACCGGGAGAACTAATCGTAATACCAGAGAGGCCGCACCAGGTGAAGGCAAAGGACCTCGATCTCAGCGCGCTTGCCCGCTCATATATCAAAAATGCGCTGGAACGGTCGGGCGTCACTCAACCCGATGAATTTGAAATCCAGTTTCTCGCAGCAGAGGTAAAAAGAGATCCCGAGTTCGTAAGAGGCGTGATAGACGAGATAACAGGAGGAACCAAAAGTGATTCAACGACCTGACGATTTTGCGAAGCGGCGGGCTCTTCTTGCGGGTCTTACGGAAGAACAGCTTAAGGAGCGGTTCTGGTCCGCCGCCTTTAGCGTGGTGGCTCCATTAGTCGAACTCGCACGGCAACATACCTCTCCTTCAATTGAGCGCTCGGTACTTCTACGGATGGGCTTTTCCAGTATTGAGGCAAAGACCATAGTAGAGCTGTGCGCGGAGAGAGGGTTGCTTGGCAAGGGGGCAGGCCATGTGGTGCTGAAATATGCGGAGGCCCGAGGGCTGTCCATAAAAGCAGCAGGAGAGGAACTATGTTCGAAAAAGGGATGGAATGTAGTGCAGGATCTGTTCAAGAAAGGGGGCGGCGTGCTTGACACTGGACCCAAGAAAGAAGATTGACATCGAGGAAGTGCTGACAGATCTCGAGCACTACAGGCCAAGACGGAAAGGCTGGCGCTGGAGAGAGGCTGACGGGCGCAAGGAAGGCGCCTTCGAGTACAGGCAAGCGTCAAAAAGGTTGAAGAACAGCGTTCCATTACCCGCTGCCAGGCATTTTGGGGGGATCGATCCTCAACCCGATTGCGTGATCACCACGGAGATTGCTTCCGGAAGGTTCGAAGATGATATAAGGCGGATGCGCATGGCTGCGTGGCACGGGGCAGACCATATCATGGTGATCCGGACAGCGGGCCAGAGCCACTACGATGGTTTGATCGAAGGCACGCCGGAGGGAGTGGGCGGGGTGCCCATCTCCAGAAAGCAGCTTCGAGCAACCCGGAAGGCGCTGGACATGATAGAGGACGAGGTAGGCAGGCCCATCAACTTCCACTCGTACGTAAGCGGGGTGGCCGGGCCCGAGATAGCAGTATTGTTTGCCGAGGAAGGAGTAAACGGAGCCCACCAGGATCCACAGTATAACGTGTTGTACAGGAATGTGAATATGTACCGTTCCTTTGTGGATGCGGCCGTAGCCAAGGCGATCATGGCGTCAGCAGGCATGCTACAGATCGACGGTGCCCACAACGCCAATGCCACTGCCCGGGAAGCCTTTAAGGTGATGCCCGAACTCATGGTACAACACGCAATAAACTGCGCTTTTTCTGAGTCGGTGGGCATGCCAAAGGACAGCATTTGCCTGAGCACCGTTCCGCCCACTGCTCCTCCGGCCCCTGCGTTGTGGCTGGATCTCCCGTACGCCGTGGCGCTCAGGAAAATGTTTGAAGGGTACCGTTTCAGAGCCCAGGAGAACACAAGATACATAGAATCCGATGCTCGTGAAGCGACTGTCACCCACGTGCTTAACTTGCTTGTATCGCGGCTCACTTCCGCCCATATCCAGAGTACGATCACTCCTGACGAGGGCAGAAATGTTCCGTGGCATTACAATAACGTGGCTGCGATACAGACAGCCAAACAAGCCCTGGTAGGGATGGATGGCCTATCAGAATTGGTGAAGCTTGCCGAAGAGGGACCCCTCGGCGAAAAGGTGCGTGAGCTCATGGAACGCGCGGTGCTGTTCATGGAGGAGATAAGGGACTCTGGAGGCTATTTTGAGGCCGTTTCCCGAGGGTTCTTTGTGGACTCGGGCTTTTACCCAGAGAGAAATGGTGATGGCATCGTACGAGATCCGAAGGGGGGAGTGGGGCACGGCACCATCGTGCCGCGCGATGCAGACTACCTTGCTCCTGTGTGCCACCACTTTGGGTACAATGCGCTGCCTGACGGCACCGGGCGCCCGTGCGATCTGATCGGGGGTTGTACGCTGTGTGACCCGTCCAAGATCGTTTACATCGACGAATTGGATGAACAGGACAACGTCAGGACGCGGCTTGAGCCTTTCCGGGAGCACAGGCAAAGAGGGCTCATAAGACCAGAAGTACAGTGGTATGGCGACGGCATGATATCGATGACGATGTTTCTGCCCGTATCTGAAAACTTGGCGGAGTATGCGGCTGTCGCCATAGCGGAGAGACTTGGCTTACTAGATCCCGAGGTGATACATAAGGCGGTAATGCACCCCGCTGAAGGTACGCTGATTGAACTCAAGGCCATGGTGCCATTTGATATAGATCCCGAGAGCATCAAAATACCGGAGAAGCCCAAGACGCTTTCGGAAGAGGAAATCAGGCAGGCCGTCTCAAGACGCCCGCTTCATGCTGTCGCTGCGACCGTGGGTGAAGACGAGCACTCGGTCGGCATGCGGGAGATTATTGATATAAAGCACGGAGGGCTCGAAAAGTTCGGCATTCGGGTGAGTTATCTAGGTACGTCGGTTCCGGTGGAAAAGCTGGTAGATGCGGCCATTGAAACGGATGCAGATGCCATACTGATAAGTACCATTATCACTCATGCGGACATCCACAGGAAAAACATGAAGAGACTACACGAGCTCTGCGTGGAAAAGGGCATCCGGGATAGGCTCTTGCTGGTCTCAGGTGGCACACAGGTCACTGATGATATAGCCCGGGAGTGTGGCATGGATGCTGGGTTCGGAAGGGGTACAAAAGGCATCGATGTGGCGAGTTTCCTGGTGAGAGAGAGGGAAGCTAGATCCGCCAACCGGGGAGTGTGACCCATGCATTTTGACCTTCTTGTTGCTGAAATAGGCAGCACAACCACAACGGTATCAGCGTTCCGCGGTATATACGGACAGCAGCCGGAGTTTGGTGGTCAAGGTATGGCTCCCACCACAGTGCTGCAAGGTGACGTGACTCAAGGGCTCATGGCCGCGTTGGAGCACCTCCGTGGACAGCTGGGCGAGGACATTACGTATGACAGTATGTTCGCGTCATCTAGCGCGGCAGGCGGGTTAAAGATGACAGTTCACGGTCTGGTCTATGATATGACTGTGAAGGCAGCGCGCGAAGCGGCGCTGGGAGCCGGGGCGGTGCTCAGGTACGTTACTTCGGGGATTATGGACGAGGACGACCTCTCCCGGATCCTTGAGATAAGGCCCAACATCATCCTGCTGGCCGGCGGAGTGGACTATGGCGAGAAAACCACTGTCATCGCCAACGCAAGAAGCTTAAGTCAGCTTGATATAGACGCGCCAGTGATATACGCTGGAAATGTGGCCGCAGGCGAGACTGTCAGATCAATCCTTGAGTCTGCCGGCAAGAAGGTGGTGTGCGTCGAAAACGTCTACCCAAGGATCGATGATCTCAATATCGAACCGACCAGACGCGCCATCCAGAAAGTGTTCGAAGAGCACATTGTAGTCGCACCGGGTATGGAACGGATCAGGGCGATGGTCGACGGCAGGATCATACCTACTCCTGGAGCGGTGATGAACGCAGCGCTCCTCTTGTATGAGCAGATGGGTGACCTTATGGTAGTCGATGTGGGTGGGGCCACGACGGATGTGCATTCCGTAACATCCGGGTCAGAGGAGATTTCAGAGTTACTTACATCTCCCGAGCCCCTCGCAAAAAGAACTGTGGAAGGAGATCTGGGCATATTCGTCAATGCACCCAACGTGGTTTCGCTCATAGGGGAGGATACATTAAGGGCTGAGCTAGGAGTGGATCCGGCGGTTCTCATTAAGAGGCGCAGCGTGATACCGGCGGATGAGACTGAGCGCCGCTTTGTGGAGAGGCTTGCTGAAGAGGCCGTAACCGTTGCTGTCTCGCGGCATGCGGGCAAGATGAAGTACCTTTACGGCCCCACAGGGCGTGTCACTGTGGCAGAGGGTAAGGATTTGACCAAGGTCCGGTGGATCATAGGCACCGGCGGCGCGTTAACCCGGTTGCCGGGGGCAAAGAGGATACTCGAAGGCATTCCCTCTGACAGAAGGGGTAAGGAACTGTACCCCAAGGACGCTCGTGTGCTGGTGGACAGTGATTACATCATGGCAGCAGCAGGCACGTTGGGACTTCGATTTCCTGATGCTGCGACCAAACTAATGCTCAGCAGTCTTGGATGGGGGGCGACCGGAAATGAAGAATCCCCGCATAGAGATTTACACAGAACGCATCACGCAAAATGCAAGGGTAGTGGTGGACCTGTGCTCGAGGTATAATGTGGCGGTGACTGGCGTAACGAAGGGTGCCTGCGCCCACCCGGACGTGGCCTGGGCAATGCTCGACGGAGGAGTGGCCGGGCTGGCTGATTCCCGTGTGGCGAACCTGGCCCGCCTTCGAAAGGCAGGAATCAGAGCGGAGATGATGTTGCTGCGCATTCCCATGCCCAGCGAAACCAAAAGCGTGGTGGATGTGGCGGATGTCAGCCTCAACTCTGAAATCTCTACTATTAGGAGTCTTGGGGAAGCGGCAATGAAAAAGGGCGTTATCCACAAGGTGATCCTTATGGTAGATACGGGAGACCTAAGGGAAGGTGTGTGGCCGGATGACGTCGTCCGCATGTGTGCCGAGATCCGGAAGATCCCAGGTATTACGCTGGAAGGGATCGGCACCAATCTGGGATGCTATGGAGGAGTGATCCCGACAGAAACTAACCTGGGACAGCTGGTCCAGCTGAAGACACAGGTGGAAGAGGCGACGGGCAGGAGGCTGAAGCTGGTTTCGGCCGGGACCTCAGCTACATTCAACTTGCTTCAAGAGGGAAAACTCCCGGAAGGTGTCAACCACTTCAGGGTAGGGGAGGCCATACTGCTTGGGACAGAAGCTGTAGGAGGCAAGGTGCTTCCGGGCGCCACCACGGACAGTTTTCGACTCGTGGCAGAAGTGGTAGAAGTGAAGACCAAACCGTCCTTACCCATCGGAGAGGTGGGCTGGGATGCTTTCAGGACGGTACCCAGGTTTACGGACAGGGGCATAAGAAAACGGGCAGTTCTGGCCATAGGGAGGCAGGACATCAGGCCAGAGGCCATGGAGCCGCTGCTTGCTGGTTGCGAGATACTGGGCGCGTCTTCTGACCATCTGATCGTGGATGTGACAGACTCCCCGACGGAAGTCCGGGTTGGAGATGAAGTGCCCTTCCGAATTGGGTACGGCGCGTTGCTCCAGGCCATGACCTCGGAGTATGTTGAGAAAGTGGTATTATGAGGTGGTGAAGAAATGAGGGGCGTCGTGTTTGCTGGCCTTTGCCCTCACCCCCCGATTATGATACCGGAAATCGGGGGTGCGGAGGTAAAGAAGGTATCAAAGACCGTGGCAGCCATGGAGCACTTGGCCCAGTCGGTTCTTCGGCTGGCACCTGATGTCATACTCATGGTTTCGCCCCACGCCAGGATCGGAATGAATGAGATGACCTTACTGGACGCTTCCTCAGTTAGCGGAGATCTGGCTCGCTTCGGACGACCGGATATAAGAGTAGAACGTGCTGTTTGCAGAGATACTCTTGACATTGTGGAGGAAGCGGCTAAAAGAGCGGGAATAGGAGTCGCCAGGGCGCCTCAAGGTGAGGGTGCGCTTGATCACGGGTTCCTCGTCCCCCTCTATTTCCTCGATAGGGCCGGGATAAGTGCGCCTTTGGTATGTTTTTCGATGTCACTTCTGCCCCAAGAACATCAGGTGCGCTTCGGGAGGCTATTAGGGGAGGCATTGGACAGCCTGGATACCTGTTCTGCGTTTCTTGCATCAGGCGACCTCTCTCACCGGCTCACGAAGCATGCGCCGGCAGGGTACAGCCCCAAAGGACGTGAGTTTGACGAGTACGTCGTTGGCGCGCTGGAGCGGATGGATCTCGATTCGCTGCTTGACATTGATCCGGGGCTCGTCGAGGCGGCTGGAGAGTGCGGGTTGAGACCTTTATCCATGCTGGCGGGATTGTGTGCAGCAACGGGGCTGAGTCTTGACCGCCTGAGCTACGAGGGCCCGTTCGGCGTGGGGTACGCAGTAGCTTCTTTCCAAAAGGCCGACCCACTTGTCGCTCTGGCAAAAAGATCGCTTGAAACCTACATCAGGGATGGCCGTCGGGTGGCATTGCCAAAGACCGGGCTCCCTGACACAAAAGCAGGGGTGTTTGTATCGCTCAAAGTGGGGGGCGAGCTGCGTGGTTGCATCGGTACGTTTGCGCCTACGCGTCCTAGCATTGCAGAGGAGATCAGGGAGATGGCCATCGCTGCAGGGACGCAGGACCCGAGGTTTCCCCCTGTCAACGAGGATGAGCTGGAGACACTGTCATATTCTGTAGACGTGATTTCGCCTCCGGAAGCCGTCGATGACGAGACTGCCCTGGACCCCAAAGTGTATGGGGTGATCGTAGAAAAAGGGCAAAGACGGGGACTTCTGCTGCCGGACCTTGAAGGAGTGAATACGGTCGCTGAACAGCTTTTCATCGCCAAGCGCAAAGCAGGGATTAACCCATCTGATCATGATGTGCGGCTTTACAGGTTTAGGGTGGAGCGGCATAGGGAGGGAGCGCGATAAAGGAGGCACTTTACTGGGAAAAGCGCAAAGAGGGCGTGCAGTGCAACCTCTGTCCTCAGGGCTGCTTCATAAAACCGGGCCGGACGGGGGTCTGCCGCGTCAGGAAGAACATTGACCAGACACTTTATGCCACAAATTACGGACAGGTTTCTTCTTTGGCTGTCGACCCGATTGAGAAGAAACCCCTGTACCACTTTTACCCTGGAACCACTATTCTGTCTGCAGGGACCGTTGGGTGTAACCTGTCCTGCGGGTTTTGCCAAAACTGGCAAATTTCACAGGCCGAGGCAGACACGCGCTACATTTCTCCATCTGCCATGGCAGAGCTGGCACTGGAGCAGAAGAGAAAGAATGCGCGCATGATAGGTATCGCATATACCTACTCGGAGCCGCTCATGTGGTACGAGTGGGTGCTGGACGCCTCAAGGGAGGCAAAGGAGCGGGGGCTTTTCAATGTTCTGGTAACCAACGGCTACATCAGACCTGGACCCCTTTCCGATCTGGCACAGGAGATCGATGCGGCCAACGTTGACCTCAAGGCATTCAGCGATGAATTCTATCGGCGAACGTGCGGTGGGCGGCTCGGACCGGTTATGGACACTATAGGACTATTAGTTGAGAAAGGAGTGCATGTGGAAGTCACTACTCTGCTCATCGCCGGAGAGAACGACGAAGAGGAGGAGATCGCGGGAATCGCCAGGTGGCTGTCTGAGCTTGATCCGGCCATCCCGTACCACATATCAAGGTATTTCCCCAATTATAAGTACACCAAGGCTCCGACGCCCACCGAGACGTTGCTCAAGGCGTACGATATCGCCAGGGAGCACCTTTCTTACGTCTACCTTGGGAACATTGGGGGAGGACAGTGGTCGGATACACTCTGCCCGCGTTGCAACCACACGGTGGTAGCCCGTTATCCTGTTCTCTCTATCCGTCTGGAAAAGGGCAAGTGCCCTGACTGCGGAGAACACATTCCGATTAAACACCGATTGGAGGAATGATGCACATGGCTGTAAACATGAAAGGCAAGGACCTGGTATCAGTACATGACCTGACAACAGAGGAAGTCTACCAGATCTTAAGGACTGCTGAGTACGTAAAAATGATGAACAAGACCGGCTCGAGGTTTCAGCCGCTTTCTGGCAAGACCCTCGGCATGATCTTCACCAAGCCTTCCACCAGGACACGGATATCCTTTGAGGTGGCGATATATGAACTGGGCGGGTATGGCTTGTTCCTGAGCGCCAACGAGCTTCAGCTGCGGCGCGGTGAGACCATCGCCGATACCGCACGTGTGCTGTCAAGATACATACACGGGATCATGATCCGCACCTTTGATCACAAAGACGTGGTTGAGCTCGCGCACTACGCTACCATCCCCGTGATCAACGGGCTGACGGACCTGCTCCACCCGTGCCAGGCACTGGCTGATATCTTTACCATCTATGAGAAAAAAGGTCGGCTCGATGGCATTAAACTCGCCTACATCGGTGACGGCAATAACGTTGCCCATTCTCTGATGTACGCAGGGGCGAAGGTGGGCATGAAGGTCACAGTGGTCACGCCTGAGGGCTATGAACCCAACCCCGAAGTGGTGAATACTGCCCGGGAAGATGCCGCAGCTACCGGAGCGGAGATCATACTAACGAATGATCCAAAAGAGGGAGTCCGCGATGCGGACGTAGTCTACACGGATGTGTGGACCAGCATGGGCCAGGAAAAGGAGCATGATGAGCGGGTTGCCGCGCTCACGCCCTACCAGGTGAACCCGTCACTCCTTGCGCACGCGAAGCAGGACGTCATTTTCATGCACTGCCTGCCCGCCCACAGGGGTGAAGAAGTCGTGGATGAAGTGATTGATAGCCCGCGTTCTGTCGTGTGGGACGAGGCGGAGAACCGGTTGCATGTACAAAAGGCCATTCTTGCGTTGGTCATGTAGGCAGATACTCCAGTAAACAAGGGAGAGGAAGCGCTGTGAAGAGAACCAAGGTAATCATTATGGGAGCGGCCGGCAGGGACTTCCACAACTTCAACACGTACTTCAGGAGAAGTGAAAACTACGAGGTAGTGTGTTTTACGGCCACACAGATCCCGGATATCGAGGGGAGGGTGTATCCGGCTGAGCTTGCGGGGGACCTATATCCAAATGGGATACCCATTTACCCAGAAGAAGAACTGACGAGTTTGATTGAGAAGTATGGCGTGGACCAGGTGGTATTTGCTTACAGCGACGTACCCCATGAATATGTCATGCACAAGGCCTCGCAGGTGCACGCAGCTGGCGCCGACTTCAGGCTGCTTGGACCCAAGTCTACCATGTTGAAATCTTCAAAACCTGTAGTAGCTGTGTGCGCCGTACGTACAGGCGCAGGCAAGTCGCAGACTACAAGGAAGGTCTGCGAGGTCCTCCGGAACATGGGGAAGAAAGTGGTCGCTGTACGGCACCCCATGCCTTACGGGGATCTGAGAAAACAGGTGTGCCAACGGTTTGCCACGTATGCTGACCTGGATTTCCATCAGTGCACCATTGAAGAGCGGGAAGAATATGAGCCCCACATCGACATGGGCACGGTAGTATACGCTGGGGTCGATTACGAAGTCATCCTGAGAGAGGCTGAAAAAGAAGCGGACGTGGTTGTGTGGGACGGCGGAAACAACGACTTCTCCTTCTATGTGGCCGACATCTACATCGTTGTTGCTGACCCTCACCGGCCGGGACATGAGCTACGTTACCATCCGGGAGAGACCAACGCCCGCCTTGCAGACGTGGTAATTATGAACAAGATGGAGACAGCGACCCCTGAGGGAATATCTCAAGTGAGACGCAACGTGGAGGCGGTAAACCCCGATGTGATCTGGATCGACGCGGTATCTCCGCTTACGGTTGACGATCCGAATGCCGTCAGAGGAAAACGTGTACTCGTTATCGAAGACGGGCCCACCCTCACCCACGGCGAGATGACGTACGGAGCGGGCATTGTGGCGGCACGGAAATTCGGCGCTGCCCAGATCATTGACCCAAGGCCGTACGCTGTAGGAAGCATTCGCGACACGTATGCGAAGTATACCCATATCGGTACGCTGCTGCCTGCCATGGGCTATGGAGAGCGGCAGGTCAGAGAACTGGAGCAGACCATCAATGCGGCCGATTGCGACTTAGTGATAGCAGCTACGCCTATTGACCTCCGTAGAATCATGAAGATCAACAAACCCGCTGTCCGGGTCCGCTACTCCTTGCAGGAGATCGGGCGTCCCACACTCGCGGACGTGCTCGAGAAACTGAGATAAACAGTACCCACAACAAGACACAAGCAGGGGGGCCAGGAAGAGCCCCCCTGGTTTCATTGCGCAATACCGGAAGATCCTGCTGTCCGGTTGGACAGTCAGTCAGGCACCCGACAGTGGGCGAGATCTCCAAGCGGATGACGAGTTGGAATTGCGACGGGCTTGCTTTTGAATAGAAGATCCATCTCTTCTCCATCTTATTAGGAGGGATAGGTGGAGAGGGGTACACAACTTGACGCTCAGCCAGTGGATCTATTTTGGTGCTTGCGCAGTTTATATAGGGTTTTTTCTTCTGTTTTTACGGTTCTTTTATTGGAAGTACTATTCAACCAAACACTACTGGTCACGCCGTCCTCCGCTATCAGATGAACTTGGAGCTGACGCACCGTTCTTTTCTTTAATCGTTCCTGCGAGAGAGGAGGCGGACGTGATCGCCCGGACCATCCGGCACCTGGCTGCGCTGGACTATCCAAATGAACGCTATGAGATTATTGTCGCCTCAGATGAAAAGGAACAGCGGAACGCAGACAGGATCCGGATACACGCTGTACAAGAGTGCGAGTCCGCCCTCATTACAGGCGACATGCAAGCGGCCGGGCTGAGCGTGTATGCACGTCAGATGCTCAGCCGTCTTCTCACACAGGAGGCTGAATCTCATGGGCTGCATACCCGTGACGACAAGAAAGGGACTGCTCTGTTTGCTGGGCTCGGGTACGGCGAAACCAGAAGGATAATCAACTACTGCCTCATTGATTTCAGTCTTCGAGACAGACTGATGTTGCTTGCCAGGACGCTCCGTCCGACGACCCAGGAAGTAGTGGAAAAGACCCTGTCTACACCGGGCAGTGACACGCCCAGGGTGGTACATATATCGGTGCCGTGCGACTTCGATGGACTCTACCCCGGCCAGTGCGTGGGTGAAGATGTCCAGTCCACAAAAGGTCGGGCCTTAAACCGGGCGTTATCCGCTCTCAGCCCGCACACTGAAATGGTAGGGTTCTTCGATGCCGAAAGCAGACCCGATCCGGCAGTCTTGAGGTATGTGGCATACCGACTGAGGTCGGCAAGCCCGCCTTACATCCTCCAGGGTCCCGTTTTTCAGGTCAGGAACTACTTCTCCATCAACCCGCTGTGCCGTATCGCAGCGCTTTATCAGGCGGTGTCTCATGACTGGTACCTTCCCTACCTGTTTCGGACGCTTCCTTTTGTGGGTGGGACCAACCTGTTCATCTCCCGCAACTTGCTCGTTGCCTCTGGCGGATTTGATAAATGCATCCTTACCGAAGACCTCGAGTACGGGGTCAGAGCATACTTAATCTGGGATGCATGGCCCGAGTATCTACCGTACCCGTCCAGCGAACAGACTCCGCCCACTATAACGGCATTCTTCAGGCAACGGATGCGATGGGGTACGGGGCACCTGCAGGTAATGAAAAAGGTATCTGGGATGACAGACGTAGATTCATGGAAGCGAAAAGTTCTCTTAAGAAGGCTCCTTTTGAAAGGGCAGGCAGAATGGATCATGTACCAAATAGCCACGCTGGTGCCTCCTACCATGATTGTGCTCTGGCATCTGGGCTTGGTTGATCCTTCAGCAGCGCCAGTCACACTCCGTTACATGCTGCACGCCATCACGTTAACCTACTTTGGTTTCACTTTTTACATCTTTAAAAGATATTCCAGTTATATCGATAAGCATACGGCGCCCAGGACTGCGTTGGGATGGTGCATGGCATACCTTGGTCTGCTACTGCTTCCTCTTGCCGCATTTCTCTTTCCATTTCCTTATACTGCTGCGCTCTTACGTTATTCGCTGACTGAGCGCCCCATGTGCTGGACAAAGACGCCGCGGACTAGGGAATGAACATTTCAGGCACAATATTGCCAGGGAGGGATGTTCCATTGCCAAAAAGGATTGTCATAATGGGAGCCGCAGGCAGGGATTTCCACAATTTTAATGTCTATTTCAGGCATAACCCGGAGTATCAGGTAGTGGCGTTCACCGCTACGCAGATCCCCGACATCTCGGGACGATTGTACCCGCCAGAACTCGCCGGTCCCAACTACCCTGAGGGAATCCCAATATATCCTGAGGAAGAACTCGAAGCGCTCATTAGGAACGCCAGGATCGACCAGGTGGTATTCGCTTACAGTGACGTGTCGCACCAGTACGTGATGCACAAGGCGTCAGTAGCGCTATCATGCGGCGCTGATTTTGTTCTGATGGGTCCTCGGGCCACGATGCTGGAATCAACCAAACCGGTGGTGGCTGTCGTGGCCGTGAGGACAGGTGTGGGGAAGAGCCAAACTACGAGACGGGTCTCTGACATCATCAGGAGTCTTGGGCTCTCTCTGTGTGTGGTAAGGCATCCTATGCCTTACGGCGATCTAACCCAGCAGACCGTACAGCGTTTTGCAGCATATGAAGATCTGGACAAACACAGGTGTACAATAGAAGAGAGGGAGGAATACGAACCGCACATAGACCGTGGGAATGTGGTATACGCGGGTGTGGACTACGAGCGCATCCTGAGGGAGGCCGAGAGGGAGGCGGACGTAATCCTGTGGGACGGAGGCAACAATGACATGCCCTTTTACAAGCCGGACATCAATATCGTCCTGGTTGATCCCCACAGGCCTGGTCATGAACTCATGTACCACCCGGGTGAAACCAACTTGCGCGCTGCGGATTGTGTGGTAATAAACAAGGTAGATACCGCAGACGGGGACGACGTGGAGAAGGTGAGAGATAGTGTACATGAGATAAACCCGAGAGCGGTGGTGATCGAGGCCGCCTCGCCTATCTTTGTAGAGGATCCTGCCCAGGTCAGGGGCAAGAGGGTGCTGGTGGTTGAGGACGGACCGACCCTCACTCATGGTGAGATGAGCTATGGTGCGGGGATAATTGCAGCCAGGAAGTTCGGCGCGGCGGAGATCATCGATCCCAGGGAGGCCGCGACGCCCGGGATCAGGGCCGTGTACGACAAGTACCCACACATAGGCCCATTGCTGCCGGCGATGGGTTATGGACAGAGCCAGATCGCAGAACTGAAAGAAACCATAAACGCAGTGGACTGTGATACAGTGATCATCGCTACCCCTATAGACTTAAGGAGGGTGGCAGCCTTTGTGCATCCGGCGGTACGTGTGAGATACGAGCTGCAGGAGATAGGCAAACCCGATCTTGTTGACGTGATTTCACCGATTTTGTCCAGGTACGCCAGGCACAAGCAGGAATTTGTAACCGTATCGCCCAATTACCTACTGAATCGACCCGCCGCGGAATATGGAGTATCAGGGACATAGATATTTGGGTCGACCGGGAGGGTATCGATTGGACCTGAAAACAGCACTGGGAACCTTTGCATTGATCTTCTTTGCGGAGCTCGGGGATAAGACACAGCTTACCACCATGATGCTGGCAGCGCAGAGCAAGGCCCCTGCTGCGGTGTTCATAGGCGCTGCAGGGGCTCTTGTGCTCACTTCTTTGCTGGGAGTAGTATTTGGAGAGACAGTCACACGCCTAATTCCAGTCACATACGTAAGGACCGGTGCGGGCATCGCCTTTATTGTGTTGGGGGCCCTTCTTATCTCAGGTAAGCTTTGACGGTTTGCCGCAGTTTGGACAGTATTTCCTCACGACAGGTACCAGCGCCCGGCAATCAGGACAGGCGGCCTGAAGCAGAAACCCGCAAGACGGGCAGTACAATTCACCCTTTACGCCGAATCCACACGCCGGGCACTGCCCTTTCCGGAAGCGCTGATTACGTACCCGCTCAGGATTGGTCACATAGCGCTTCAGGGCGACCAGTGCAGCACCTGTTGCGACTGTACCTGCAACACTGACAGCGATCTGGGCAACGTCTCTCACGAGGTGCCATGCGTATTGACCAGACATAACGATTGCCTGAACAGTAGAAAAGCCCAGGAAGGCAGTGCCCAGTACCAAATGTCTCGATCTCTTTGCCCTGAGCACCTGCCATATCCAATAGGAAAGTCCAAAGACAGGAAATACGTATGCGAACCTGACCAGAAACAGTTTCAGTTCATATACGTTCATCGCCCTCGAGTACGATGCATTGATCTCATCATGAGCGCGGTTGTAGGCATCCTGGAGCGCCGAGAACTCCTGAGCAAACCGGGACCTGAGAGAAGTGGCGGCATCCAATTCTACCATTGCAGATTCCATGGCCCGCCGTGACTCCTCATACATCTTTTCTTTGGACGTATCAGCAACGCCTTTCTCAAGGCTCACGCGGTATTCCTCACGTCTGAATTCGTATTCTACTCTTGTGCGCTCAAATGCCTCCCTTCTTTCTTGCAGGAGAGAGTCGGCGTATGAAAGCTTCCGCTGGGCTTCGATGAAACGTTCTGACAACTCGGCAAGCCCGGCGCGTTGCTCCAACTGGTAGTAATCCGGGCGAGGCACGAAGCGGGTGATGCGGTTCATAATCCAAAAACCGCCCATGAGCATGAATACGACCATGCCCAGAGCCAGGATCTTCTCGGCGCGGGAGTATTCAATCAGCTGGCTCTCATCTTCAGAATGCATCAACATCCCTCCTCATCAAGGATCACTTCGACGGGGAAGCTTCTTTACCTTGAGCTGCCGCCTGGAGAATATTCACTCAAACCACGTTGAATGACAACACAAAAGAGGGGCGATGCCCCTCTTGTGAGGAATTGCTATTTATCTTGCCACACTGGAGACCGGAAGCCGGGTCACTTGCGATGCGACCAGCGGTGTTTCTCCTGTATTTATCAGCTGGTGCCATACGCCTCGCGGGGCCAGAACAATGCTGCCCGGACCCACATCGAATGCCTCTTCTGTACCGTCATCCAGGAAGAACCGTCCGTTTCCATGGAGTACGATAAACACCTGGTCGCTTTCCGGATGCTGGTGGTAGGCAAGCACCTGTCCTGGGGAGAAGTAGTACGTGTCCAAACCGATCTGGTCTGTTTTTATGTTTGCAACCTTATTTACCCCGGTGTCCTGCAAAAAAAGCCTGGTCAGAACGTTTACATGCTGCCACTCCATCTTATATACCTCCCTGATATTAGCTTTACATATTCAAGACTTCAAGAGGCTGTCGAATGTCCGTGCATGTTGTCTTTCCTGCCGGCCCACGAACTCAAAATACGTAGCGATCTCTTCAAAGCCTTCGCTCCTGGCGATTTTTGCGAATTCAGGGTACATGCTCTCGTTTTCATAACTTTCTCCGTCAAATGCCGCCTTCAGGTTCTCCTCAGTGCTACCAAGACCTCCGAGCCAGGCGAACAGTGACAATGCGTGGGCGGTCTCATCGCTTGCAGATTTGGCGAATGCGCTTGCAGCTCCTTGTTGGCCGGCGATCTCCGCGAGCATGGTAAAGGCGGTATACTTTCGATTTGCCGAAGACTCTCCGGCAAACGCCTTCCACAGGTTCTGTTCCGTGGCAGTACCTTTCAGATTGGCAGGCGGGACAAAGGGGGAGAACTTCCTGGCGCCACATACAGGACAGGATTCGGGAGCACTGGATCCAATGGCCACATGGTAGCATACATTACACTTCCACAACATCGACACATCCTCCTTATAATTAATTACTTGATAGTAAATATTACTGTATTGCGGCAAAAAGAAAGGGTTCGGCATCAATGGCGGCACTCCGGGCAGATACCATAGATGTTAAGCTCGATCTTGGACATCTCATACCCCGTCTTCGCTCTGAGGTTCTGTGCCACCTCTGTAAGGTCCACCCCAGCCTTGTGAAGATCCCTGACGCGGCCGCAGCGCTCACAGCAAAGGTGGATGTGGGGGCTTGTGTCCGCATCGTAATGCGCTGCTTTCTCACCTACGTGGAGCCGTTGAACTAGTCCCGCCCGTTCCAGTATTCCGAGCGTAGTATAGACGGTGTTGAAGCTTATGGCGGGAAACTCCTCTTTGACCTTTTCCCAGATCGCCTCAGCAGTGGGATGGGCCCGTGTCTCACAAAGCATACGGTAAATCGCCATACGCTGGGGAGTAACCTTAAGTCCCTTTTCTCTTAGTGTCTCCGCCACATTTGCCATTCAGTAGCCACTCGCTATACAGTAATCATTACTATCTGATTAGCATTATTACACAACACCGCTCACGTGTCAAGCGCTATCCGTGTATAAGATGAGGCAGACATCTGACACACACCCACAAACTGTCCCCTGCGCGTTTCACTGGGATGAGAATTCTCTCATCTTCCGTATTGCCGCAATGAAAACACTTCTGGGGTATATAGGTCTTTGGCCGGTGTTTTGTATGTTCATGGACGGCTTCTTCAGAAAATGCAGGTGCTTCTCGCTCTTCAATGGAGAGAGCTCCTTCCGGGCACACGCCGATACAGAAACCGGCACCGTCGCACAGTTCTTCCCGTACCACCTTCGCCTTTCCATCTACAATCTGAATGGCACCTTCAGCGCAAGGGCTCACGCAAAGCCCGCAACCCGTGCAGCGATCCTCATCGATCTTTACTATCTTCCGAAACGCCAAGGACAACACCTGGCCTTTGGCTTTCACCCGGTCTGGAACGTCAGACCTTGTGATGCCTTCTCCCCATTGCCAGGTTTTCTCTCCTTTCTGAATCGTATTTGCCCGGTCCTGGAGACACAGGCATAAACAGGGAGATCTTATCCGGACGAGGCTAGAGAGGACCGAAAGTCTCGCAGCCTCTCAAGCGTCGCGCTCTTTAAGCCTTTCTAATCAAGTCTGCCAGTTTTAGCGCAGCCAATGCACTGGTGATACTCTCCTGCAGAGGCCGCCACGCATCCTTCAGAGCGCACACTTCTGCTCGCTCGCACTCCTGTTCTTGATCATAACACTGATTTATGGCTGGCCGCCCCTGCATCACTTCTACGATGTCCAAGATGCTGATATCCTCGGGCTCCTTCGCAAGTAGATAGCCCCCCTGGGCGCCCCTTTGAGAAAATACGATGCCCGCTTCGGCAAATTTCCTGAAGATCTTCTGCAGGAAATTCAGCGGAATCCCTTCAGCCTCCGCAAGATAGGACACCGGAACTGGCTTTCCTGGAGGCGCCTGTGCCAGCCTGACCAGGCTGCGCAGCGCATAATCTGTATTCCGCCTGATGATTTCCATCACACATCACCTTTATCACAATCTTAGTCCAATTTAAATCCCCAGTCAAGTTTATACGTTTCAGTCTGTACCGCTGTTAGATTCCCTGGCATTACTAGGACGGCCAACGCGGAATTCATAGAGAAAAACAAAAAACTCAGGGCTATCCCTGAGTGGTCCAATCTTGTTGTCTGGTGCGCCCGGAGGGAATCGAACCCCCGCTAACCAAGCTCCGGAGGCTTGTGCTCTATCCGCTGAGCTACGGGCGCACTGGCCACTATTATCTTACCACAGTGGGCCAAACTCTACAAGGCAGCTTTGTCTGCAGTGATCTCCGCCACTGATTGAAGGACCACATCGGCACACTTTCCTAGCGATTCCTTGGTACCGGTGCCACTTAAGACCCCAACTGCAAGTCCGATATTCGCATTTCTCCCAAATTGCATATCCGATGGTGAATCCCCTACCATCACAGCGCTCTTTCTGGAAATGTCAAAATAGCGAAGCAAATACTCTATCATCTCAGGATTGGGCTTGCCTGCTGATACCATATCGCTTGTGACAATCGCATCGAACAAGTCCGAAAAACCCGCGATCTCAAGTGTGTCCAATGTACGTCTCCGAGAATCGGTAGTGGCTACGGCGCATTTGATTCCCGCAGCTTTTAGTGACTTGACACACTCGACGGCGCCTTTGACCGCATGGGTCAAAGATGGCAGATCCAGCTCACTTTCCGCCCGAGCGTAAGCTTGTGCCGCGATATGCCTGCACGTGTCGAATCCTCCTACTCCAAGCTGGTACAATACCGTCGCGGTGACTACCTGCTCATCTTTAGATGAGGCTACAGCGAACGGTCCGTCCGGAAGGATCCTGCCGACCTTCACTCCGAGCGTTCTGTAGAGAAGATCCAGATCTCTGTCTGTTAAACCTGCCAATTCTTTGATTGCGGACACACGGCGAGAGTATAATTCTTTCCAAAGCGGATACGGATCAAGCAAGGTACCATCTTTGTCAAAAATAACGAGCCCACAGTCAAAAGAAACGCTGCCAAAGTTCACTAACGACAACGGATCACCTCCATGCAGATTATATCACACATCAAGGCGGAGGTTTTTTGGGGGTTTTGGAGAATAAACAAGAGGTCTGGTTGCACAAGTTGACAGCCCCGGTGATGTGTACCGGGTTTGGAGGGAGCGGGCGGCTTTGGATACTGATGTGATGCAGGATTTGAAGGCTGCAAAGGAAGCACTGGACAGATACGCATGTTCCCTCGCCCTCGTCCGGGGCGGGCAGGTGCTGTATACCTCCACGGGTAAAGGGATCGTGCCGCTACTCAATCTAATCGGGGAGCCAAGAGACCTCAAGGGCGCGACGCTTTCTGACCAAGTTGTAGGTCTGGCTGTGGCCGCCATTGCACGCGAGCATGGGATCCTTGCGTTATTTGGCAAGGTAATGAGCGTGCCCGCTAAGGCGTATCTTGAGCGCGAAGGTGTGACGTATGATTATGGGACCCTTGTCGAAGCAATAAAGACGGCTGACGGTGCGGCGCCCTGTCCCATAGAACAGATCGCTATCGAAACCCCTGATGTTCCCGCGATGATCCGCAGGATTCAGGAATTCCTGCACAGGATGGTGAGGAAATGAAAGCCTTGAGTGTGGAGGAAGCGCGTCTTCACGAACTTTCAAAGATCACGTCCGAAGGACCGGGAGTTACCAGATTCCCGTTTACGCCTGAGGATACCAGAGCAAAGTGCATGGTACGCAAGTGGATGGAAGAAGATGGTCTTGAACCGTACGAGGATGCCATCGGTAACTTATTCGGCCGCGCCACCGGTGATAGGCCCGGCACCATACTGACGGGCTCGCATCTTGATACGGTCAGGAACGGGGGAGCATATGATGGCGCCCTGGGCGTTGTATCGGCCATATCTGCTGTTTCATCGTTACTTCGCAGAAACTGCGGTGTGAGACGAACCGTCGAAGCGTGTGCCACAGTAGGAGAAGAAGGCTCGAGGTTTTCTTACGGTTACCTGGGCAGCCTGGCGCTCACCGGGTACGTAGATCTGAATGCCACAGACCGCAGCGGAATGACGCTTGCCCAGGCGCTCACGCAAACGGGCATGGATCCGGCACTTGTGCATACAGCCCGGCGCAGCGACATTGCAGCATTTGTGGAGCTGCACATTGAGCAGGGACCGGTGCTTGAAGCAAACGGCCTGGCGATCGGGCTGGTCAACCGGGTCACCGGCCTTTGGGGTGCTTCTGTTCGTTTCACAGGCAGAGCGGACCACGCCGGCACCACACCGATGGATTCCAGGCTCGATCCGCTCGTTGCTGCTTCTTTACTAATTTCCCGCCTGCCAGCGCTTACTGTAGCCGTATCCCACCAGGCGAGAGCGACAGTGGGGATGATAAGTGTCGCTCCAGGTTCAAGCAATGTGGTCCCGAGTGAATGCCAGTTTTCGCTGGATATACGGGCGCTTTACGATGCCGACCTCATAAAACTGTCCAGGGTCATTGAGGCAGAGATACGGCGCATAAGCCAGGAGACGGGCTGCGCCAGCACGGTGAAGTGGCTCTACAAGGAATCGCCTGTGGCTATGGACGACCGGTTGCTCAAACTTGCTGCAGAGTTAGCGGACCGCATGCAGCTGCCGTACCGAGTCATGGAGAGCGGCGCGGGTCACGATGCCCAGATCATATCAAGGCTGGCACCGTCGCTTATCGTGTTTATCCCCTGTGTCTCCGGACGTAGCCACTGCCCAGACGAAGCAGTGAAGCCGGAGGATATCCGGCAGGGGACAGATTATCTCACGGAGTTCATAAGAAGAATAAGCTGCGACGACCAGCTCTGCTAATGCGCGATTCATGAACGCGGTAACCCCGGGGAGGAGTTAGTGTGGCGACGCTCTTTGGTTATCTGTTCATCTTCTTTGCCAGAGTCATCGATGTGACTTTTGCCACGTTAAGATTGCTTATGATTGTTAGGGGCAAGAAGTTCGAGGCTGCAGTCTTAGGTTTTTTCGAGGTGATGATCTACATCCTTGCCCTAAGCAGAGTTGTGGGAGCATTGAACAATCCTATCAACCTGATAGTCTACGCGGCCGGGTTCGCCACGGGCTCTATCGTCGGCAGCTGGGTTGAAGAGCGGCTCGCTCTTGGCTACCTCACGGTTGAGGCGATACCCAGCGGTGGGCATGCGGAAATCCTTTCCGAAGACCTTCGCGACCGCGGTTTCGGAGTCACGGTGATAAACGGTGAGGGTCGCGAAGGCATTCGCAAGATCCTCTTCATCACTGTGCCCAGGCGCAACCTCCCCGAAGTGTTAAAGATCATGCAAAACAGCGACCCGGCTGCCTTTATCACGGTGCTTGACACCCGCCGCACCCGCGGCGGCGTATTCCCCTACCGCAAGGGCAAGTGAGCATCCAGGCGCGAGATCAACTTATATACGAATTCAGAGGCCCGGGCGAGGTTGCTCGGGTCTACGTTCTCCCACGTGTCAGTAGGCCAGTGCCAGTTGGGCAGGATGCCTTCGTCATCAAAGGCCATCACGCAAAGAGCGGGATAGCCCCTCGCCATGGCAGCCAGGGAGTCCGTGGTAAGCGCGCGGTACTCCATGGGCCCGATCTTCAGATCCGGGTTTTCAGACGCCACCACCTCGGCATGTGAAAGTAGCTCAGGAGACGAGCGGTAGGTATGGAGCATCCCTTCCGCAGTGATGTATTTCAGGTTACCTGTACCCAGGTTGTCTAGGTTGATTACCTGGGCACCTTTGATCGAGGTTTTGTATGCGTCCAAGAATCGAATCATACCCACGGTTCCGGCCTCTTCCGCGCCTGTGGCGACCAAATATACTTCGACATGTCGAGGAGGCTCCGCTGACAGTCTGTCCGCTACGTCCAGCAGAACAGCTACTCCTGAAGCATTATCGTTGGCGCCCGGAGTCACCTTCCCGAAGAACTCACGGTGTACAAAGAGAAGTATTGCGAACGCGATGTATATCACGGTGGGAGCTGCCAGGTAAGCGATGCCTGGCCTCCCGAATAGTGCGGACGAAATAGCCACAGCCGAGTTAACTGCCAGGCTTACTGACATGAGTATATAGGATGTCCTTAAGCCTTTTACCATTTTGGGGTGAAAAGATAACCCAGATCTAGAACTGTCGTAGTGGGCTGATATGATTATCGTACCAAGTCTTTCACGTGCTGCGGGAATTACGCCGATCACGTTCCTGCTGGGAAACTTGGGTACAAGGCGGGCAAACACCTCATGCGTGTTCGACTCGGCATAAAAGCTCAGTATAGATACCACTCCAAGGAACATTGCGAGATACCTGGCGGAGTAGAGCGCGGCTATCGGAGCGATGAGATTTGCTGCATAGATGCAGGCAAAGACCCAGGAGAATGTGTGTTGGGCCCAAAAAGGTTGAAAGGTTACGTCGATGCCCGACTGTTTCATTCTAGAGGCCACGTACTCGGCTGCGCGGGCCTCCTCCGCACTGGCCGATCGCCGGGGAAAAGACAGATGCTTGACCGTTTCAAGTAGTTTATCCACGGCATACCCTGGTCACGAATGCGAAACCGGCCTCCCCTGACCAGGCCTTCCGCTCCTTTTCCATCAGACTCGCCCACGTCCTTGCAGTGGGCCAATGGCAGGGAGACCATGCCAGCTGATTCTAGACCGAAAACAACAATTCCTTTCACCAGGCCGAATGAAAGAACGGATAATCAGAGGAACATGCCACTCAGCAGGTCACCTAAGCCCAAGGGCCCGGGAGCAACGATGGGTTCTCCGTACCTTGTCCCTATTAGCGAACCGTAATACCTGTCACGGCTTTCGACGAAATAGAGGAAGCCCGGGTCGTTCACCTCTGTCCTGTGGCCATGGTGTTCAACTTGAGAACGGTGGGCACAGATGCTTTCCAGCTTTTTAGTGTAGTACTCGGACGTATCCACAATGAACGTGGGAGTTACAAGACCCCGCAGTAGGTAATAAAAGAGCTTGCTTGGTCTGTAAGTGGGCTGCCCGGTGTCTCTTTTGATAAGGCCAGACTCAAAACAGGCCTCCTGTACAAGGGCACTGCAATCGATGTGGTCCGGGTGTCTGTCTATATAGTACGGAGCTACGACTACCCGCGGCCGGAACTCGCGTATCACGCTAACCACCTTAGCCAGGTGTTCATGGATACCCTTAAGACCCCTGTCCGGGAGCCCTAGATTCACACGGTAGTGGGCACCGAGGATGCGCCGTGCGTTCTCTGATTCGGCAAGGCGCTCATCCGGGGTGCCATTGGATCCCATTTCACCGGCTGTCAGGTCCACCATGCATACGCTATGCCCTAGTGCGACCTGGCGGGCCAACGTGCCGCCCGCTCCGATTTCGATGTCGTCAGGATGTGCGCCGAAGAACATGATATCAACCATTTTGTGCACTCCTTTTCTGTCTTGAAGGGTTTTTCGGCTTCTCATGGAATACCGCAAATTGGAGGGTGGAATCGTGAGAATCGGTATTGTCTGCTATCCAACCACTGGGGGGAGCGGGGTCGTCGCTGCTGAACTGGGCAAAGGCCTTGCCCGAATGGGGCATGAAGTGCACTTTATCGCATACGCGATGCCGTTTAGGCTACAGCAGTCCACTGACAGCGTTCATTTCCACAAAGTGAACGTCCCCAGGTATCCCCTTTTCAGGTTTCCCCCATATGATTCTGCGCTTGCGAGCATTGCAGCAGAAATCGCTGAATGCTACGGACTTCAGATCCTACACGTGCATTACGCGGTTCCCCACGCTATAAGTGCGTATCTCACAAAGCAGATGGTGGGCCCAGCGCTTCGTACCGTGACAACCCTGCACGGCACAGACATTACCCTCACCGGCGTAAACCCGTCGTTATGCCGCATTGTCTCATTCAGCATTAACATGAGCGACGCGGTTACCGCCGTATCCTGGTACCTGGTTCGCGCCATGAACGAGCGATTTTCGCTCGGACGCGAGGTATCCATGATACACAACTTCATTGACACAGGTTACTACAAACGCCAACGGAAACCCTTCCTGATGCCATGCCTTGCGCCAAACGGGGAAAAACTCGTGGTACATATGTCAAACTTCAGGCCCGTGAAGAGGACTCCGCTTGTTGTGGAGATCTTCAGCAGAGTCCGAAAGCACCTGCCCGCAAAACTGGTCATGGTGGGGTCAGGGCCGGACTTACGTAAAGCTGAGGCCGCAGCCGAACGCTTCGGGGTGCATGACGATGTGCTGTTTGTGGGTACTCAGAACAATATCGTTCCGCTGCTTTCCGTTGCGGACCTGTTCCTTCTTCCTTCAGATGAGGAGAGTTTCGGCCTCTCAGCGCTTGAGGCGATGTCGTGCGAAGTGCCTGTCGTCGCTTCCAGGGTTGGAGGATTACCTGAAGTGGTGACGCATGGAGTAACGGGATACTTGCCAGAAAAAGATGACCTTGACGGCATGGTAACAGCGTGCCTTGAGATCCTGTGCGACTCAGAACGGGGCCGCGCCATGGGTTATGCGGGGAGGCAAAGCGCGATCCGGCGATTCGATGCCTCCATCTTGCTTCCGAAATACGAACAGCTGTACAGAGAATTGCTCTAGCTGTTCGTCCTTTGAAGTAGTCGCAGAGCGTTGTCCCGAAAGATCTTCTTTATGTCATCTTCCCGGATCCCCAGCCACCTGCATGCCCTGAGTTGATCCTCAAGATACCGGCGGGTGAAGCCACGTGGAAACCAGCTTGAATCCGTGCCGAATATGATCCGGTCCGGCCCTATAGTCTCATAAAACTTTCGAAAGAGGTCTTCGAGCGTCAGAGGATAGGGCATCCACCTCATCCACTGGTTGGAGCCTGACGTATCCACGTAAATATTCGGACAGCTCCAGCAGAGGTGAAGCAGTTCCTGCGGGTAACCACAGCCAAAATGAGGTATGACGAACGGTATATCTGGGTACTTGTGTGCGACTGGCGCGAGAGTCAGCGGGCTCATCCTCGGGTGGTAGACTACTCCTCCTGCCTTTCCCAGAAGGCCAAAGTGAATCAGCACGGGGATGCCCGCCCGTTCAATGTACTGCCAGATCGGGTCGAGAGAAGGGTCTTCAAATGGTACGTGAAGCCTTGGGCCATGCATCTTAAAGCCGCATAGCCCCAGTTCTTCTACTGCCCGGCGGAGCTCCTGGAGAGCCCCGGGTGAACAAATGTGATGATGGGCAAATCCTCGAAAATGTTGGGGGTACTGCCTTACGGCGTCAGCCAGGGTGTCATTGCCACCTCCGGTTACGAACACCACACACTCAAGGTCATTGTCCGTTACTTGCTGTGCCCATCTTGTTACCACAGACTGTATCTCTTCCGGCGTTTCGGCGAAAGGTTCAGCCTCCGGGAAACACCATTCCCGAGCCATGGCCAAAGAGCGCTCCTGGCCGTATTTCCGAATGGTCGGGTGGGACTTTGCAGGCCAGCTGCCTACAGGTAGGTGAGCGTGAAAGTCGACAATTTTGAAGCCTGCACAATCCAATGAGGCCTCACCCCGGTCAGTCCAGAATGTATATGCGGACTCGCTTCCTCCCCCAAGCGAGCGCCTCTTCATGGGTGTCGTAGGCAACGTCGATGCGCAACCCCTTTATCGCGGATCCTACGTCGCCCGCAACCGCGTAGCCGTACCCTTCGACGTAAACGCGGCTGCCAAGCCGGATAACGCGCGGGTCTACTGCTATAATGCCGCGGGTTACCTTAAGTCCCGTTGCAGTGACTCCATCGGCCCACTTACCGTTGCATTTCTCGCAAGGGCAATAGGCAGTGGCCGTCACGTCCAGGGCCCTTGTATAGCGGAATGTGGCCCCGTCCCGGGAGAGGCTTCCCGCGGGATGTGCGATGCCTACTGCTACCACCTCCGCCTTGGGGGGGACGAGTACCTGCCTTCCAACGACGCTTGCGCTCACAAATTGGCCGTCCAATATTTTCACGCTGTACGTAATCTCCTCGACGCCTGGCTGCCCCGGTTCGACCACTTTCTTTTTACCCCGCTCAAGCCACGGGTCGTCCCTGTACTTGGTATCAAACTCCAGGGCGACGAGCCGTGACACCTGGTGCAGTTCTTTGACGGGGGAGATGGACGGCTCTTGAGTAAGAAAGGGGAGCGTCTCTCGCTCTGTGTGCGGTTCGGCAGCCTCGGTATGGCTTGTCCCGGTTTGCCCCAAAAGGAAAGTGGCAGCGACCGTCGACGCACACACGACGGCAACTACCAGCAGCAATAGGTTTCTTATCGATTGCTTTTTCATACCACGGTCCTCCGATAAGGAGCGGCCTGACAGCACAAGTATAGCAGGAGCAGGGAAAGAATGTCAACATAACCGGCCATTTCGGGCTTATCCCTTATGTAGCAAGATACACGCTCCCGCTGCAAGAAACACCACTCCGAAGATTTTCCACCACGCAAAAGGTATGCGCTCAAGGCCAAACAGGCCGAAGTTATCGATAATCGCCGCTGTGAGTACTTGCCCGACAATTATTGAAGCTGTGGCAGGTGCAGCGCCGGCTCTAGTTATGCTCGCAGCCACCCCGTACACGATGGGGACCCCGAGCAGCCCTCCGAGCAGGATATACCACGGCGCCTTCGGTATCCGCAAGAGATCGCCGTTTCCAAGCCTGCCTGCAAAAAGCAGTACCGTGACCGTCGCCGTGCCTATCCAGTGTACCACAAACGTTGTCTCGAGCAAGCCGATGATCTTGGAAAGAGCACCGTTTAATCCACCCTGGAGCGCCATGAGAATGCCTGCTGCTGCGGCCAATCCAAGTGCCAGGAGCAACGATTCCACCTCCTGAAATACTGTTAAATTATGCGCAACAGCGGGGAAACCTATTCCTCCAGCACTATGCATGATGCTCCTGCCCCCACGTTCATTCCTGATAGAAGGTATGAAGGTTGAAGAAGCGAAGTATGGAATGAGTAGTGCCAGTAAAGAAAGAGGTGTGGGCGTTGATAAAGCCTCCGCTGGTCCTGATGTTCTCTGTAGATGTTTCAGGAAAGATGCGCCGATCGCTCGTTAATTGTCTGGCTCACAGCTTTTGTGTTAAGACCCGGCAGGTGGACCTAGCGGTGTTTGCTGGACATGACGTAATACGGGGAACCCAACTGCTTGAGGAACTATGCTTCATGTTGGGCCCGTCAGCAATGGAATCTGATGGGCCAAAATACCTTCTGATTACCCGCCGTCATCTTGTTGACAGCTGCGAAAATAGGCTGTACGGCCTGTCTGAACTGGGAGGTAACGTTGGGGTTGTGAGTGTCGCAGGGCTTGATTTCAGGGAGGCCTGCGCTGAGTGTTGGCATGAAGTAGGGCACCTGTGGGGGCTTGATCACTGCCCAGATCCTATCTGCGCCATGGCCTTTTCTTCCGGTAAAGCTGGACTGTCACAAAAAGCCGGACGCCTCTGCAGAGCGTGCATGAATGAGCTGAAGTTCTTCATGGAGCCGGAGGGCGCAGTTGGAGTGAGCAGATGTCTGCTTGGAGACAATTGCAGATTTGACGGGAAGAACTGCAAGGATCAGGATGTACTGAAGTATATAGAAGGGAAGAGTGTGGTAGGCATCTGTCCGGAGGAAATGGGGGGACTGAGCACTCCGAGGGAACGCTCGGAAATTGTTTCGGAGCATCCGGTACGGGTGGAGACTACAACAGGAAAAGACGTGACGGAAGCATTCAACCAAGGGGCGCTAGCTGCGCTTGACACGCTTATTAGCGCGGGCATAAGACGCTGCATTCTGAAGGAGGGCAGCCCGTCCTGCGGCAGCAGATTGATACATTCAGGGAAATTTGACGGAAGACGTATACCAGGCAGAGGACTGACCACAAGGTTGCTGGACGAACGTGGGATTGCAGTTGTGAGCGAAGAGGCGGTTCGGAGGAGGGGTTACCTTGGCATCGAACAGACAAAGAATAAGCGACCTGAAGATCGGGGATAAGGTGCGTTCGACTTTCGCTGTAAGCCATATCAATCTTGCCCCCTACAATACATCAAGTCGTGCGGGAGAGTATTATCTCAGATTAGTGCTAATGGATGCTTCGGGGTCCGTGGAGGCGAGGCTATGGGATGGTGCCCAGGAGGCCTACAGGCAGCTGTCTGTAGATGACTATGTGTATGTCGAGGGGCAGGTTGTAGGGTTTCGGGGACTGCAGCTGAACATCTCTTCGTTCAGAAAGCAGGCACCGGAGGAAGTGGATCTGGCGGAGTTTCAACCGTGCTCGTCAGTGCCTGCGGACGCACTCCTTCACGACTTTCTGACTTGCGCAAAGTCCGTGGAGGACCCTCACCTGGCTGCGCTGCTTGGGGCATTCGCCAATGACGATTCGTTCATAAACCTTCTCCTCCGGGCACCGGGCGGAAGACTTGTACACCACGCGTACTCGGGCGGCTTGCTTGAGCATACACTCGAAGTGGTGGGCATTGCACGTACTCTCAGCCGGCTATATCCATCTATCGCTGACCCTGACCTTTTGTTGACCTGCGCCCTTCTTCACGATATAGGGAAGGTGAAAGAGTATAACGTGTTTTCACCATCCTTTAACCTGACAGACGCTGGTCGGCTGCTCGGCCACATTGTACTGGGGCACAGCATGGTATTGGAAAAGATTGAGAGGATAGCCGGTTTTCCGCCCGTTCTGAAAATCGAAGTAGAGCACGCAATCCTAACCCACCATGGTCAGAGGGAGTGGGGTTCCCCGGAAGTGCCCAAGACCGCCACCGCCTTTTTAGTGTTTCACGCGGACCTCGTCAGTGCTCGCTGCAACCAGTTCTCTGCTCTGATTTCGGGGCATTCGTCAGACAGCCCGTGGACCCAATACGATAAATACCTGGAAAGGCATATCTTCATTCCCTCGCTGGTAAGAGGGTCTGAAAATTGGGGGGATTGACGGGTTCAGGAATTGAAGGAATCAAACGGTTACGTATAGAATCTATACAATTACGTTGGGCTTGGGCCGGTATGCTCTCCGGTTGTTTGCGGCGACCGGAAAAAACAGCCGACAAAGGAAGCCGGTCAATACGCCCGAAAAACAAACAAGGGGGTAAAGACTGAATGATTAGCCGCAAATGGCTCCTTCCAGTGGTACTGATGGTCACCCTGGCGATGCTCCTGAGCGCCTGCGGGCAAAAACCTGCGACGCCACCTGCGCCGGAAAAGCCGGCGGACGTTGCGGAAGAGAAGAAACCGTCGGGAATAGTCAGGGTGGGCTCCATCGGTGACGCCCAGAACCTGATTCCCATCCTCGTGACCGATTCGGCCTCTCAAGACATAGTCTACTGGCTGTTTTCGTATCTTCTGAGGACGGATAGCAGGACACTGGAACCCACTCCGGAAATTGCCGAAAAATGGGATATCTCTTCCGATAACCTAGTTTACACCTTCTATCTGAACAAAAATGCCAAGTGGTCTGATGGTAAACCCATCACCGCAAAAGACGTGGCGTTTACCATCGAAGCAGTTTGCCATCCTGAATCTCCAAGCGACTGGTTCTCTGACTTCTCCCGCATCAAGGGAGCGAGGGCCTTTAAGGATGGCAAGGCGGACAAGATCGAAGGTATAAAGATTATTGACGATCATACCATTGAAATCACACTTGAGGAGGTCTACGCTCCGTTCATACTAAGCATGGCATTTGCACCTATGCCTGCTCACGTGTATGAAGGCGCGTCCATCAAAGACCTGAAGACCCACCCGCAGAACTCCAAGCCCACAGTGACAAGCGGACCGTTTGTACTTGAGGAGTGGGCGAGGGACCAGTACATTATGGTCAAGGCAAACCCCAACTTCTGGGGAGAAGGACCGGGTCTTGAGCGCATCATCTATCGGATCATCCCTGATCAGACTGCAGAGGTCATCGAGCTTCGTACAGGGGGCCTTGACCTGATTCCCACTGCTGTGAAGATTGAAGAAGTGCCTGAGCTGCAAAAGAGCCCGTTACTCGAGGTCGTTACCAACAAGCGGCTTGTATATGACTATATCGGTTTCAATATGAAGAAGGAAGGTCCGCTCAAGGACAAGAGAGTTCGTCAGGCGCTGACCATGGTATTCGATCCGACGCCCCTTGTCCGTGACGTGCTGAAGGGCTACGGCGTTGTGGTTAACGGGCCACTTCCTCCGCTCTCCTGGGCGTTTGACCCAGACCTAAAGAGGCTACAGGGAACCGTTGAAGAAGCCAAGGCGCTGCTTGCCCAGGCCGGATATCCGAACGGCTTCAAGATGACCCTCTACACCAACGAGGGGAACGAAGTACGCGAGAACGCAGGTCTGCTCTTTAAAGAGGCTGTGGCGAAACTTGGCGTCGAGGTGGAGTTCCAGCCAATGGAGTGGGGAGCGTTCCTCCAAGTACTGATGGCGCCGGAGCCTACCTACGATGCTATGGTGCTCGGTGTTGGAACAGGCGTAGACCCCGACCTGGAGTATTCCTGGCACAGCAAGAGTGCAGGCAACAGGTACGGTTACTCCAACCCCGAGGTTGACGCGCTAATTGAAGAAGGTCTGCGTGTGACGGACTTGGCCAAGCGTAAAGAGATCTATCAAAAAGCACAAAGAATTCTTGTGGATGATGCACCGTTCATCTTCCTGTATGTACGCGAGGCGTTGCACGCAAAGAACAAGAACTTCCAGGGATTTGACCCGCATCCCAGCACACCAATGTACAGGGTTGACAGGTGGTACAGAGTGGACTGAGCGGAAGCTCATTTGGGTTTGTGTGGCTCATCCGGGGCCACACAAACCCATTTTGCTGTTTGGCCAGCCATGGCAAATAATGGCAAAGGGAGTGGCGGCTTTTGAGGAAGTATCTTGTGCGTCGTGTGCTGCAGGCTGTACCCATCTTGTTAGGCATTACGCTAATTTCCTTCTTCATCATTCACCTCGCGCCGGGCGATCCTCTGGCCATGGATATTGAAGGTACAAAGATCAGCCCGGAAGCCATACAAATACGTCGGGAGCAGATGAACCTCGACAAGCCTATTCCCGTACAGTATTGGATCTGGATCAAAGGCTTACTAAGAGGTGACTTTGGTTGGTCATTTCAGGACGGCCGTCCGATTGTTGAACATCTGAAGGAGCGCATACCTATCACCCTGCTCATTATGGGCATTCCCATGTTTATAGCGGTCCTGGTGTCCATACCGCTGGGAATCGTCTCTGCCACGCGGCAGTATTCTCTAGCGGACCAGTGTGCTACGGTGTTTGCATTCCTCGGCATATCTATTCCAAACTTCTGGTTTGGCATCGTTTTGATGATGATCTTTTCATTGTGGCTCGGATGGCTGCCCGCGACCGGGCTTAAGACCATCGGGGCGCCCTTTTCCATTGCCGATCGTGCCAAGTACCTGGTCATGCCTACAATAGTGCTGGCTACAGGCCAGATGGCGAGTCTGGTCCGGTATGTCAGGTCCAGCATGCTCGAAGTCATTAGGCAGGACTACGTCAGGACAGCGCGGGCCAAGGGCGTGTCTGAACGGCTCGTCATATACAAGCACGCGCTCAAGAATGCCATGATTCCAGTTGTGACCATCCTTGCTCTGATGATGCCGGGACTCCTGGGCGGTGCGTTGATGACAGAAAACGTATTTGCACTCCCGGGGATGGGTAGATGGACTGTCCGGGCGGTGTTTTATCGTGACTATCCCGCCGTCATGGCCTCGCTCACTGTAAGCTCTGTCATGATTGTTGCGTTCAACCTGATTGCAGATATTCTCTACGGATTTCTCGACCCCAGGATAAAGTATGACTGACAAGTCCCGCCGGGAAGGAGTGAGTTCTTGATGGAGAGACAAAAGTCGGCCTCAACAAACGTGGGGTATGAGCAGACCGTAGAGATAGAGTCCTTCTTAAAGATCGTTTTACGAAGGTTCAAGAAAAACAGGCTTGCGATGCTAGGAGCCTTTGTGGTCGTTTTTCTTTACCTGGTGGCAGTATTTGCGCCCTTTATTGCCACACACGACCCGAACGCGACGAATACCATTATGAGGCTGAAACCTCCAAGCAGGGACAACTACTTTGGCACAGACAGGCTTGGGCGAGACATTTTCAGCAGGGTGGTGTATGGCTCACGCATTTCTCTATCAGTGGGGCTTGTTGCTGTGGGCATTGCAGTTACCATCGGCACGCTCATAGGGTCGGTTTCCGGCTACTACGGCGGTACTGTGGACAACGTGCTCATGCGGTTTACTGACATTATGATGTCCATTCCCACGCTCTTTCTTGTCATCACCATAGTTGCGATGTTCGGTGGCAACATCTGGTACACCATGCTGGCCATAGGCCTTACGGGCTGGACGGGTGTGGCTCGCCTCGTTCGCGGGTCCTTTCTCTCACTGAAGGAGCAGGAGTTTGCGGAGGCGTGCAGGGCGATCGGTGCCAGTGACTTCCGCATCATGTTCAGGCACCTTCTACCCAACGCCATGGCGCCCATCATCGTAGCGGCTACCCTGGGTGTAGCCAGCGCTATCCTGACTGAGACTTCTCTCAGCTACCTCGGTCTTGGAGTGCAGCCTCCCACACCCACATGGGGGAACATTTTGCGCGAAGGTTATCAGTATATCAAGTACGCATGGTGGTACGGCACATTCCCGGGTGTTGCCATTTTCATCACTATGATGGCTTTTAACATGCTGGGCGACGGACTGAGAGACGCGCTTGACCCAAGATTGAAAGAATAATTACACAGAAGCTGGCGAAGTAGTACTTGACGGCCCGAAACCAATGGGCCGTTCTACTTTTTGCGACCTTTCCGCTGGCCGCACATTTTACTTGCATATTGATACATACAAGCTTATAATATGTACTATCACTCATCCAACACAAAAAGAGGAGGCCGCATCATGGGTAAGGTCGTCTTAGCGTATTCGGGAGGACTTGATACGTCTGTCTGTATCAAGTGGCTCGAGGATAAGTATGGGATGGAAGTCATCGCGCTCACTGCAGATGTCGGTGAGGGCAAAGACCTTGAGCTGATCAGGCAGAAAGCGCTGCAGGTGGGGGCTACCAGGTGCCACGTGGTAGACGCCAAGGCCGAGCTGGCGAAGAACTATATAGCTCCCAGCCTAAAGGCCAACGCGCTATACCAAAATGTGTATCCGCTTGCTTCAGCTCTGTCAAGGCCTCTGATCTCCAGGCTCCTCGTCCAGGTGGCTGAAATGGAAGGCGCCTCCGCTGTTGCGCACGGGTGCACAGGCAAGGGCAACGACCAGGTGCGATTCGACGTTTCGGTATCAGCGCTCAACCCAAGGCTGAAGGTGATCGCTCCCGTGCGGGAATGGCCCATGTCCAGGGAGGAAGAAATAGAGTATGCTCGCGAAAAGGGAATTCCCGTACCGGTTGGGAAGAAGAATCCGTACAGCATTGACGAGAACTTATGGGGACGGAGTATAGAGTGCGGAGTCCTTGAGGACCCGTGGACTGAGCCCCCGTCCGAAGTATACAAGTGGACTGTGGACGTGGATAAGGCACCGGATACTCCAGAGTATATCGAGATCGGATTTGAGAAAGGGCTACCCGTCAGCTTGAACGGCGAGCCTTACGACCTTGTAGACCTTATCTCGGAGCTGCAGGCGATTGGCGGAGCGCACGGCGTAGGACGCATTGATCACATTGAAGACCGCCTGGTTGGGATAAAGTCCAGGGAAGTATATGAGGCTCCGGCTGCCACCATTCTCATTAATGCGCATAAACAGCTGGAGAATTTCACACTGCCCAGAGAAGTACTTCAGTTCAAGCCCGCGGTGGAGCAGAAATTCTCAGAACTCGTTTACTTCGGCCTGTGGTATTCCCCGTTGAAACAGGCCATTGACGCGTTCATCGACTCCACACAGCAGGTCGTGACTGGTACTATCCGAGTGAAGCTATTCAAGGGTACGTGCACGGTGGTGGGCCGCAAGTCGCCTTATGCGATGTATAACCTGTCGCTAGCTACTTACGACAAGCACGATGTGTTTGATCATAAAGCTGCCAAAGGGTTCATTGACCTGTGGGGGCTTCCTACGAAGGTATTCGCTTCGATACATGACAATAAGGGGAAAATGAGCAACGAAATGCAGATCGCGGGAGGTAAGTAGAGTTGTCCAAGCTGTGGGGTGGACGCTTTTCTCAAGACGGTGGTCAGAGAGCGGAGGAGTTCACCTCCTCCCTTTCTTTTGACAAGAGGCTCTCAAGGCAGGACATCCAGGGGAGCGAAGCCCACGCAAGGATGCTTGCTCGGCAGGGCATCATATCAGAAGAAGAGTGCGCACTCATACTGGGTGGATTAAGACAATGTCTCAAAGAGATCGAGCGCGGAGAATTCCCTTTCAGGCAGGAATTTGAGGATATACACCTGAACATCGAGCAACGACTTACGGAGCTCATAGGACCTGCAGGGAGAAAGCTTCACACAGGCAGGAGCAGAAACGACAAGGTGGCGCTGGCCATGCACCTTTATA
>DYEP01000171.1 GCA_020725675.1 Symbiobacterium sp.
ATCCTTGTGTAGATATACCCTTCCTCTTTCAATGCAAAGAGATTAGCCGCGTGTTCTGCGTCTCTGAACACAAATGAAGTGGTTTGGTAAATCGGGACAGCACTCGAACCTGTAGCGGGATCCGGCCTCCACCCTGCGTGAAGTGCCAGAGTCTCTAATCGGTAACTCATCCCCACACCTCCGTATAAGAAATGAAATTGCCTCTCCGGATAGAAGAGGCAGCGAAATCATTACGCTCCACCTCTTATCTATCAGGATTAAACCTGCAGGAATTGGCACCAGGTCACAGCGTCTCGCGCTGCCGGTTGCCGGGCTTCATTGGGCCAGTCCCTCCGCCGCTCTTGATAAGGGTGTTTCTATGAAGTTGAAACTAGATTATCATGGAGAGACGCCAGTGTCAACAACTTATTTGTTCAGTATTGTTTGTTGCATCGTTACAGCCGTCCACCCGGGGCAATTTTCCCTGTCTTGCAGGACTTAGATTGACGGAGTGAGAAACTAAGTGAGAAATAGCCACGGGGGAGGGGTCGCGGTGGACAGAAAACTTGAACCCTCGAAGCTCCGGAAGGTTTGCGATGAGGATGTGTTTCAGTTCGAGACTACGGCAGAAGTACCCCACATTGAAGGTCTTATTGGGCAGGAGCGTGCAGTCAAGGCGCTGAGGTTTGGCCTCTCCGTAAAGGGTCCTGGTTACAACATCTTCGTCTCAGGACCGCCGGGAACAGGCCGCACGACTTATACCGTCTCCATGGTCAAACAGACTGCTGAGAATGAGCGCACGCCCCAAGACTGGTGTTACGTGTACAACTTCGCAGACGAGTACAGGCCGATCGCGCTTCCTCTTCCTTCCGGACAGGGTAAAGAGTTCAAGAAGGACATGGAAGACCTCGTAGAAGTTCTCAGGGAAGAATTCCCTAAAGCATTTGGCAGTGAGGAGTACGAGCGCCAAAGAGAGCACATCGTCAGGAAGTATCAAGATGCGGGGAGTCACCTGTTGAGCGACCTCGAAAAGGCCGCACAAAAGCAGGGATTTATGCTCGGAAGGACTCCTTCGGGTCTTGTACCCATCCCGGCTTCCGGGGGAAAGGGGCTTGCCCCCGAAGATCTTGAGGATATGAGTGAGGAGGACAGGAAAGCTCTTGAGGAGCGGGGCCGGCACGTCCAGGCACTAATCCAGTCTGTCCTTCACAAAGCCAAAGAGCTTGAAGAACGCATGAAGAGCGATCTTAAGAAGCTGGATTCACAGATAGCGGCGGCCACGGTGGAGCCGCTGGTGCTCAAACTCTCTCAGAAATACTGGAGTAACGAGAGAATCACCGCATATCTCAAAGATCTAAAGAACCATGTCATCTCCAACGTAGAATTATTCCAGACGGGCAAAGATAAGGAAGTGGGCAATCTGCTTCAACGGTCAGGGCCGCCCCGCGACCCGTTCGCAAATTACAGGGTAAACTTGTTTGTATACAACGGCGAACTCCACGGGGCCCCGGTAGTGGTCGAAACCAACCCTACCTATCAGAACCTTTTTGGAAGAATAGAGTACAGAGGACAATTCGGAGTAGTAACAACAGACCACACAATGATTAAGGCAGGTTCGCTTCACCGGGCCAACGGAGGGTATTTAATTTTGCAGGCTCAGGATCTGCTGAAAGCCGGGACTTCGTGGGATGCGCTGAAGCGATGTTTGAAAAATAATGAGGTGAGAATTGAATCTGTGGATCAGTCCCGTGCGGAGGCGACCATCAGCCTGCAACCGGAACCCATCCCGGTTTCGGTGAAAGTAGTCTTGATAGGCTATCCTTCTGTGTACCGACTGCTCCACACGGTCGATGAAGACTTTCGGAAGCTTTTCAAGGTTAAGGCAGAATTTGATGTCCAAATGGAGCGGACGCCTGAGAATATCCATAAGTACGCACAGTTTATCAGCTCCATCTGCCACAGAGAAGACATCAAGCACTTCAGGAAATGTGCTGTAGCCAGAGTTGTAGAATACAGCTCCAGGTTGGTCGAAGACCAAAGAGCGCTTTCTACGAGGTTCAATGATGTAATTGAGCTGATTTACGAGGCAAGCCAGTGGTCCGAGCTGGACGGGGAAGAGACAGTGCTGAGGCACCATGTAGACAAGGCCCTGGAAGAAAAGGAATACAGGTCTGATCTCATCTACCAGAAGATCAAGAAACTCATACAGAGGGGCATGATTTCACTCGATGTAAAAGGCAAGGCGGTCGGGCAAGTGAATGGGTTAACGGTGTATGACCTGGGGGATTACGTATTCGGAAAACCCACAAGGATTACCGCCCGGAGTTTCGTAGGCCGCGGAGGGATCATTAACATCGAACGTGAAGCCGAGATGAGCGGCCGCATATACAACAAAGGCGTGATGATATTGTCGGGGTATGTAGGGCAACAGTATGCACAGGACAAACCGCTGGCTCTTTCCGCGAGTATTTGCATGGAACAAGTATACGAAGACGTAGAAGGTGACAGCGCATCCGCGGCTGAGCTTTGCGCCCTGCTATCAAGCATATCCGGCGTACCGCTTTGTCAGGGCATAGCTGTTACGGGCTCAGTCAATCAGTATGGGTATATTCAACCTGTAGGTGGTGTCACCAGAAAGATCGAAGGTTTTTTTGAAGTATGCAAGATATTCGGCCTGACAGGCGATCAGGGAGTCATCATTCCCTACCACAATATCGACAATCTCATGCTTCGAGATGATGTGGTACAGGCAGTATCCGATGGACTGTTCAATATCTACGCTATAGAGCATATTGACGAGGCTCTTGAGATCCTCTCGGGGATGGAGGCGGGTATCAGGACCGCCGGAGGCTTTACAGAAAACAGTTTCCACCACAGAGTGGATCTGAGGCTTAAAGAATGGGCAGAGATTGGGTTAAGCCATCGACTAAGCGGATGGAGGGATTGACCATAGAAAGATTGCTTTTCAAGAATGCCGTATTCCATACATTGGATCGAGCGAACCCCACAGCTGAAGCGCTTGTTGTTGAAAATGGTATCATTATGCACGTGGGGGAGCTGCCGACTCAAAGGGCTGGCTTTTCACACATCGACCTCGGCGGATGCCATGTATACCCGGGTTTTATTGACTCACATGTGCACTTCATGGAGTTTGCCAAACGCCAGATAGAAGTGGACCTGGAGGGAGTGTCATCTCTTAAGGAAGCGCTTGAACTTGTACGTGTCGCCTCCCGCCAGAGAAGGCCCGGTGAATGGATACTCGGAGGGGGCTGGAACAAGAACAGATGGGGATCTGGGGATTTTCCTACAAGGTGGATGTTGGATTCAGTCGCACCGGATAACCCGGTAGCCCTTCTCTCCAAGGACGGCCATGCTCTCTGGGTGAATTCATATGCCATGAAAGTCTCAGGCGTAACCAGGGATACGCCCATACCTCTCGGCGGAGACGTAGAGCGAGACAACGAAACCCTTGAGCTCACAGGGATTTTCAAGGAAACTGCCTGCAGGCTGATTACTGACAGGATCCAGGCACCGTCAGAAGACCTGACTTGGGTCATTGAAAAAGGTATTGCTGCGGCACACGCTCGCGGAGTTGTGGGGATTCACAATTGTGAGGGGGAGCAGACTCTCAGAGCATTTCAGTCCCTCAGGGCAAAACGAGGCGAACTAGGGTTACGGGTGGTATCACACATACCCGTCGAGGCGCTGGAGTCCGCGATCTCTTTGGGCATTTCAACCGGTTTCGGGGACGCCTTCTTAAAGATAGGCTCGGTCAAGGTGTTTGCAGACGGTTCCCTTGGCTCACAGACGGCGGATATGCTTGAGCCGTATGAAGGGAGAGAAACCTACAAGGGGATCGCGGTAACGGATGCAGTCGACCTTGAGAGGATCATAAAGAGAGCAGCGCGGGCGGGGTTTTCTGTAGCGGTACACGCCATCGGTGACAGGGCGAACCGAAACGTACTGGATGCACTTGCCTCCGCGAGAAGTGAGACTGGGAAACAGCTCAGGCATCGGATCGAGCACGCGCAGCTTGTACATCCCGCGGATATCCCGCGCTTTGGCGAACTTGAGGTTATCGCTTCGGTGCAGCCCACCCACTGTCCGTCAGATCGGGAAATTGCCGAAAAACACTGGGGGGCAAGGTCCCGGTATGCTTACGCTTTTAAGTCATTGCTGCGCGCAGGTGCGCGCCTGACGCTGGGGTCTGACGCCCCTGTGGAAGCACTTGACCCCATACTGACCATCTATTCGGCTGTCAACCGTAAACTTCCTGATCAGGACGAACCATGGTATCCGAACGAGAGGCTGACACAGGCAGAAGCGGTATGGGCACACACGTTTGGTCCTGTCTATGCGTCAGGAGATGAACATCTGGCGGGCACCCTCGCAGTGGGAAAACGCGCAGATATGACGGTACTGACACAGGACATCCTGACGTGTCAGAGTGAAGAAATCATCAATTGCACCGTTTACATGACGGTGGTTAATGGTAAAATAATGTACTCGAGGGAAGAATAACGATGAAGGAATCATGACCGTCACCGGCGAAGTAACACCTGTTTTGGCCAAATTGAAAGAAGGCCCCAGAGACGTAAGGAGGAGAACCGGATGAAACGTTACGACATTGACAAAATAAGAAATCTTGGTTTGATATCTCACGGAGGGGCTGGTAAAACGTCCCTTGCCGAAGCCATGCTCTATGATTCGGGCACTGTTGATCGATTGGGCAGAGTGGACGACGGCAATGCCACCATGGATTTCGATCCTGAAGAGATAAAGCGAAAGATGAGCATAAGCACGGGGATCGCACCGTGTGAGTGGAAAGGCTACAAGATTAACATTGTGGATACGCCTGGGTATTTCGACTTCGTCGGAGAGGTCCGAGCCGCGCTCAGGGTTGTGGACGGGGCGGTGTTGCTTGTGGACGCTGTAGCTGGGGTGGAGGTAGGAACCGAGCTGTTCTGGGGTTTCACCGAAGAGTATAACGTACCTGCCATCGTGTTTGTAAACAAGATGGATAGGGAGAACGCAAGTTTTGAGAAGACCCTGGAGTCGCTCAGAAAGAGCCTTGGCAAACCAGTGATACCGCTTCAAATACCCATAGGCGCTGAAGCCAGCTTCTCCGGTGTAGTTGACATCGTTAAGGGTAAGGCATACAAGTTCGATGGGCGGAATGTGGTCGAGATCGACATCCCGGAAGAACTGTCTTCCAAAGTAGCGGAGTTCCGTGAACCGCTGATCGAGGCTGCAGCAGAGACAGATGACGAGCTCATAATGAAATTCCTGGAGGGCGAAGCGCTAACGGATGAGGAGATAACCCAGGGTCTTCGAAAGGGCGTTATGGCACGGAAGTTTGTCCCTGTACTTCTCGGTTCGGCTACACGGAATATTGGTGCCCAGCTGCTGATGGATGCGGTAGTGGCGTACCTTCCGTCTCCTCAGGATGCAGGCGAGGTGAAAGGTACTCACCCCAGGACCTCTGCTGAACAAACGAGAAAGCCGAGTGTAGATCAACCGTTCTCTGCGCTGGTCTTTAAGACAATGGCCGACCCGTACGTAGGAAAGCTTACAGTCTTCCGCGTATACTCAGGAGTACTAAAATCCGATTCCCATACCTACAACTCTTCAAAGGATCGGGAAGAGCGTATTGGCCAGCTGTTTGTGATGAAGGGCAAACAACAAGAACCGATCCCCGAAGTCTGGGCAGGAGACCTTGCAGCCGTTGCCAAGCTTCAGGATACAAGTACCGGGGATACGCTTTGCGATGCTGCAAATCCCATTATTTTCCCGCAGATCAAATTCCCTGCACCAGTGTATTCGGTGGCGGTCCTCCCAAAGAGCAAGGGCGACGAAGAGAAGATCGGATCCGGGCTTGCCCGCTTGACAGAAGAAGACCCGACCTTCAGAGTGGAAAAGAATACTCAGACTCTCCAGACGATCATATCTGGCATGGGAGATATGCACCTGGATGTTATTACTGACAGGCTAAAGAGGAAATTCGGCGTGGAAGTCACGCTGGAGACACCCAAGGTGCCGTATAAGGAGACGATAAGGGGCACTGCCAAGGTCGAAGGTAAGCACAAGAAACAGACGGGCGGGCGCGGCCAGTACGGACACGTATTCCTTGAAGTGGAGCCGCTGGAACCGGGTAAGGAGTTCGAGTTTGTTGACAAGATCTTCGGCGGCGCCGTACCGAAACAGTATATTCCTGCAGTAGAAAAGGGTGTGCGCGAGGCAATGCAGGAAGGAGTCATGGCCGGCTACCCGGTAACTGATGTGCGGGTAACGCTGGTAGACGGTTCATACCACACCGTCGACTCTTCTGAGATGGCATTTAAGATTGCCGCATCAATGGCGTTCAAGAAGGCATGCCAGCAGGCGTCCCCAATTCTCCTCGAACCGGTGATGCGGGTAGAAGTGACTGTGCCGGAGCAGTTCATGGGGGACGTCATGGGAGATCTGAACAAGAAACGTGGCAAGATCCTCGGCATGGAGCCACATGGTTCCCACCAGATCATCAGAGCACTGGTGCCACTGGCCGAGATGTCTAAATACGCCATTGACTTGCGCTCCATCACTCAGGGCAGAGGTATTTTCTCAATGGAGTTTGCAAGCTATGAAGAGGTACCATACAACGTGGCCCAGGAGATCATTGCGCAGGCCAAAAAAGACAAAGAAGAGTAGCCCAATCTGTGGATGAAAGAGAAGGCGGGCTTTGGAGTCTGCCTTTTCTTCTTATAACTGCAGGACTAGATTTGAGAATTCAGGAGGTGTAAAGCCTTAAGATACCAGGGCGCCCAATGGCGGCCCAGGACAGGTATTGAGCAGGCGCTAACCTATGGCAGAGACTTTATACGATCTGGCGATAATTGGCGCAGGACCTGCGGGGCTCACTGCTGCGATCTACGGAGGCAGGGCGGCATTGAGGACTGCAGTGATTGAGAAGGGCTCTCCAGGAGGACAGGCGGCTACGACGTACATGGTCGAGAACTACCCCGGCTTTCCCGGAGGGATCACAGGCCCCGAGCTGATGGACAAGATGGAACGGCAAGCCCGAGAATATGGTGCCGAGTTCTTTACATTGGAAGCGTCATCGATCAGCGAGGAGGCGGGCAGGTTCCACATAGCGGCGGGAGGCAGGAACATAGTGGCATCAAGTGTGGTGATCGCTACGGGGGCGAGGGAAAAGCGTCTTGGTGTACCCGGTGAACTGGACTTTCGCGGGAGAGGCGTATCTTACTGTGCCACGTGCGATGGGGCGTTCTTCCGGGAAAAGAAAGTTATAGTGGTTGGAGGGGGAGATTCGGCTGTAGAGGAGGCCGTATTCTTGACCAAGTTTGCAGCCGAGGTACTGATAGTCCACAGAAGAGACCAGCTCAGAGCGGCAAAGGCTGTACAGAAGAAGGCCTTGTCCAATCCAAAGATCAAGTTCGCCTGGAATTCGGTGGTCGAGGAAATTCGCGGCGACCAAAATGTCACCTCGGTAGTTCTAAGAAACGTGGAGAACGATGAAAGGGCTAACGTACATACGGATGGTGTGTTCATCTACGTAGGTCTTGTGCCTAACAGTGAGTGCGTGAGAGGATTTGTCGCCACAGACGACCAGGGTTACATTACCACCAACGAAGAACTCCAAACATCCCGACCGGGCGTGTTTGCAGCAGGTGATGTGAGGAAGAAACTGCTAAGACAGATCTCAACTGCAGTGGGCGACGGAGCGCTGGCCGCGATCAAAGCAGAGCGCTATCTCTTGGGTGTATGAGGTTTTCATGCGGGGGTCCTAAATCCCTATGGACTTTTTCTCGCAATATTGCTATAATAGTCAAAGAAAGTCAAAGTCAAAACACCCGTTATTGGGAGGCACAGTGATGGCTAACCTTTGTGATGAGATCGAAGCATTCTTAAAACGCCAGATTGCAGAAGCGGAGCAGAACATACTGGAGATCCAGAGGTCTTCACTTGCTGAACGCTTCGGGTGCGTGCCATCGCAGATCACCTATGTTCTGGAGACCAGGTTTTCTTTGGACAAAGGATACCTCGTTGAGAGCAGACGAGGAGGCGGAGGCTTCATCCGAATTATAAAGATCACCCATGAATCGGCAGAGGAGGTCCTGGATTTTGTCAATCTGAACATCGGGCGCGTACTTACCCAGGACAAGGCGAAAAACCTGGTTGAACTGCTCGTGGAGAAGAATATTATTACCCCGAGGGAGTCCGACATCATGCTATCCGCTATGGACAGAAATACACTTGGAATCGAGCTGCCTGAAAGGGATCGTTTACGTGCAAGGTTATTGCGGTCGATGGTTTTCGCAATACTGCGAAGCGGGAGGTAATTGAAGATGGTGTGCCAGGAATGTGGTCAGAGGCCGGCCACAGTACATGTAGTCAGGGTAGTCAACAACCGAAAAAGCGAAGCGTATCTTTGCGAACAGTGTGCCAGGTCCAAAGGCAGTATGGAGATAGCATTTAACCCTTTAGTTTCTCTTCTGCAGGGGTTTACTGCGTTCCCGCAGGCTGAAATTGAGGATGAGAAATGTGCACTATGTGGCATGTCGTTTTCCGACTTCAAGCAATTGGGTCGCATGGGTTGTGATGAGTGTTACAACACCTTCAGGCAGAAGATCGATCCCGTACTCAAGCGTGTCCATGGAAGCGTAAGACATGTTGGGAAGGTACCTGCCAAGGCAGGAGCAGAACTGAAAATTAGCAGAGAAATTGAACGCCTCCGAAGCTTGCTGCAGGCTGCAGTGAAGAACGAAGACTACGAAAGAGCTGCCAGGCTGCGCGACCAGATCAGAGAACTTGAAGGGAACATTGAGTAAGGGAGGGAGGATCCGTGAAGATAGATGAAGTGGTGGCGAGACCAGGCTCAACGTGGATGAATGGTTCGGGCCCAGATTCTGATGTGGTGCTTTCCACAAGGATCAGGCTGGCAAGGAACCTGCGAGGCGTTCCCTTTCCCCATTTGCTTGACACGAAGATGGCAGCGGAAGTATTGGATAAGGTGTTCACCGCAGCCCGCCATGCGAGCGAGAGCTCCCGGATAGGAAATTTGAGTTGCTTTAGAATGGACCAGGTGAAACCGTTGGACAGGGCGGTACTCGTAGAAAAACACCTGATCAGCCCTCAACACGGCAAAGCTCCTCATGGGGGGTTGATTCTGTCCGAGGACGAGACAATAAGCATAATGGTCAATGAAGAAGATCATTTGAGGATTCAGGGACTTTTTTCTGGCATGCAGCTTGAGCCTGCGTGGAAGACCGTGGATGCGGTCGATGACCTACTTGAGCAAGACCTCGCATATGCCTTCAGTGCCGAGGAGGGTTATCTCACCTCGTGCCCTACCAATGTCGGGACGGGCATGCGAGCGTCAGTGATGGTACACCTACCTGCTCTGTCAGCTATCAACCAGGTCGGTCAGCTGGCGCCAGTAGTGGCTAAGTTCGGACTTCTCGTTCGCGGGCTTTACGGCGAGGGGACTGAGGCGCTTGGGGACGTATATCAAATTTCAAACCAGGTCACGCTGGGCGTTTCTGAGCAAGACATCATTTCCAAGGTGCTGGATGTGGCCAAGCAGGTGATGCTCCACGAGAGGAAGGCAAGGGAATACTTGATGCAAGAGCAGAGAATACAGACAGAGGACAAGGTGGGGCGCTCACTCGGCTTATTGCTGTATTCAAGCTTACTGTCTTCAGACGAAGCGATCGCACACTGGTCGAACCTAAAGCTCGGGATAGAAATGGGTATGATCAAGAACGTCAGCCGCAAACAGGCAAATCAGCTGCTTGTTGCTACCAGAGTCGGCTACATCTCAAGGCTCTCCGGGAGAGAACTTATTCCTGCGCAACGTGACCATCTGAGAGCTGAGACTGTAAAGAAGATTTTAAAATCGGAGCAATATGGAATGGGGGATAAAAGATGAGATTGAGATACACAAACAGAGCACACAGAGCGCTTGTCCTGGCTCAGCAGGAAGCTTTGAACCTGAACCATCCGAGGATTGACACCGAACACCTTCTCCTTGGATTGCTGGCTCAGGGTGAGGGCATTGCCTACAACGTGCTAAAGGCGATAGGCCTGGATTACCAGACCGTGTTGACAGAGGTTCAAAAAATGAGCGAAGCATATCCGCAAGCTGCCACCATGCAGGTTACGCCTCACCCCAGGCTTACCAAGATAACACAGGAGCTGGCGCCGAAGGAAGCAGCGGCAATGGGTTACAACTACATTGGTACGGAGCACCTGCTGCTTGCTCTTGCTGGAGAAACAGAAGGCCTGGCTTCCAGGATCTTAGAAAAATCAGGAGCTGATTACAACAAGATCAAAGAACTGGTTGCTCAAGCGCTAGGACAGCCTCAAATGCCTAATGAAACGGGTTCGCCCAAGAGAGCAGCTCGCGGAGCTTCCTCTACCCCAAATCTTAATACGTTCGGCCGCGACCTGACCGAACTCGCACGAAACGGTAAGCTAGATCCGGTTATTGGAAGAAACAAGGAGATCGAACGGGTAATCCAAATACTTGCCCGGAGGACCAAGAACAACCCGGTGCTAATTGGTGACCCCGGGGTTGGCAAGACTGCGATAGCAGAAGGCCTTGCCCAGCGCATCGTGGAAGGCAAAGTTCCCGAAGTACTGCTGAACAAACGTGTCGTGACCCTGGATCTCGCTGGGCTGGTCGCAGGCACGAAATACAGGGGCGAGTTTGAGGAGCGTTTGAAGAAAATAGTTGATGAGATCAGAAGTGCTGAGAATATTGTGCTGTTCATTGATGAAATGCACACCCTAGTTGGGGCCGGAGCGGCAGAAGGCGCTATTGATGCTTCCAACATCTTAAAACCTGCGCTTGCACGAGGTGAGCTTCAGTGCATCGGAGCGACTACCATTGACGAATACAGGAAGTATGTAGAGAAGGACGCGGCTCTGGAAAGGAGATTCCAGCCTATCAAGGTGGAAGAACCCACAGTGGAAGAAACCATTGCCATATTGAAGGGGCTGAAAGAGAAGTATGAGAGTCATCACAAGGTTGAGATAACCGAGGAAGCGATGGTGGCTGCGGCCAAACTCTCGGACAGGTACGTAACTGACCGGTACCTGCCTGATAAGGCCATCGATCTGATTGACGAGGCGGCCTCAAAGGTAAGAATGGGTTCTTTGCTGGCACCGCCGAACCTCAAGAACCTCGAAGACAGGATCAGCGAGGTTAGGAAAGAAAAGACGGCAGCAGTAAACGCTCAGGAGTACGAGAAGGCGGCTAGGCTGAGGGATGAGGAGAGAAGACTGCAGGAAGAACTTGACTCGCAGCGCCGCGAATGGGAAAACCAGCGCATGAAATCAAAGTGTGCGGTTACAGAGGAAGACATTGCGCAGGTTGTATCTGCATGGACGGGGATACCCGTATCCAAACTGGCGATGGAAGAGACACAACGGCTCTTGAACATGGAAAAAGAACTCCACAAGCGAGTCATCGGACAGGATGAGGCTGTTGCTGCTATTTCGCGAGCAATAAGGCGCGCCAGAGCCGGCCTGAAAGACCCGAAAAGGCCGATTGGTTCGTTCATTTTCCTGGGGCCAACCGGAGTAGGAAAGACTGAGCTCGCAAGAGCTCTGGCTGAAGTTCTGTTCGGCGACGAAGATGCCATGGTGCAGATCGATATGTCTGAATACATGGAACGCCATACAGTATCACGGCTTGTTGGGGCGCCTCCCGGGTATGTGGGATACGAAGAAGGCGGCCAGCTAACAGAAGCTGTAAGACGGAGACCATATTCCGTCGTATTGCTTGACGAAATAGAGAAGGCGCATCCGGAGGTATTCAACGTGCTGCTTCAGGTGCTGGAGGATGGTAGATTAACTGAGGCGAAAGGGCGCACGGTGGATTTCCGAAATACAGTGATCATCATGACATCAAACGTAGGTGCAAACCTCATACGGCGTGAGGCCACAATGGGTTTTAGGACGGACGAAGATGACAAGCAAAGGTCCTACGAGGTGATGCGCGAGCGGATTCTTGAGGAGGTAAAAAAGACGTTCCGTCCTGAGTTTCTAAACCGTATTGATGAACTGATTGTGTTTCACTCCCTCACGGAGGAACACCTGTCTCAGATCGTTGATCTCATGCTAGCCCGGGTAAACAAGCGGCTTTCTGAGATGGGGTTGACCGTCGAAGTGGACAATGAAGCAAAACGGCTGCTTATAAAGGATGGCTACGACCCTCTCTTCGGTGCCAGGCCGCTGCGCCGCACTATTCAGCGTATGATCGAAGACCCGCTATCCGAGGAGGTACTCGAAGGCAAATTCACTGCAGGAGATACAGTACTTGTTGGAGTAGATGAAAGCGGAAAGATTACGTTCAAGAAAAGCACACCTGTGGAAGAGGAAGGTCATTAATGGCGAAGGACAGGATGCGGTTCATATGTGCCGTATGCGGCTATGAATCACCAAAATGGCTAGGGAGATGCCCGGGTTGCGAAACTTGGAATTCTCTTGAGGCAGAAAGGGTAGCCCCTGCTCCGAGGGCAGGGGCCATTACTTCTTCTGCACAGGCCGAAAAGATTGAGGACATAGAAATTAAAGAGGAGATACGCCTCCAAACAGGTATGCAGGAGGCTGACCGTGTACTGGGCGGTGGTTTGGTTCCAGGTACGTTAGTGTTGCTCGCCGGAGAACCTGGGATAGGTAAGTCTACACTTCTGCTTCAGAGTGCTGCGCTCCTCTCCCGCCGGGGGAAGCGGGTATTGTACGTTTCGGCGGAAGAATCCGCAAAACAGGTTGCAATAAGGGCAAGACGGTTGGGGCTTCCCACTTCCGGGCTGGTCGTGCTACCAGAAAACAACGTAGAATCGATCCTGGCAGCCGTGTTGAATCAACATCCCGACTTGGTTGTTGTCGACTCCATACAGACTGTGTATGTACCTGACCTGGGCTCAGGTCCTGGTACGGTAAGCCAGGTACGCGATGCAGCCACCTGCTTTATGAAGGTCGCTAAGGCAAATGAAGTCACGGTCTTGCTATGTGGTCAGGTAACAAAAGAAGGCTTCCTTGCGGGTCCAAAGGTGCTGGAACACATAGTAGACGTCGTCTTATACATGGAAGGGGATAGCTACGGTACGTACAGGCTCCTCAGATGTACCAAGAACAGGTACGGCTCAACCAATGAAGTTGGTGTATTCGAGATGACGGATAAAGGACTCAAGGAGATGCGTAACCCTTCGGAGTGTTTTCTTGCTCAACGGCCAAAGCAGACTCCTGGCTCAGTTGTAGTACCCTGTGTTGAAGGGACCAGGCCGCTACTGGTAGAGGTGCAGGCCCTGGTCGGCACGACCCCCTTCCCGTCTCCAAGAAGGACTGCGACCGGGATAGATCAAGCGAGACTTGCTGTACTGTGCGCTGTCATTGAAAGAAAGGCAGGAGTGCTGTTATCGAACCGGGACGTTTATGTCAAAGTGGCAGGCGGACTTAGGCTCGTGGAGCCTGCAGCAGATCTTGGCATAGCGCTGGCAATCATTTCAAGCAGCCAGGACCGGCCTTTGAAGGGCGATTGTGTGGTATTGGGCGAGGTGGGGCTTGCCGGTGAGGTTCGGAGCGTGACACGGCTTCAGCACAGGTTGGCTGAAGCGAGCAGGCTGGGGTTTCGCACAGCGGTAGTTCCACGCAGGGATTATGATAACCTGGTGACAGGCATGGCTGTGATCCCGGTGGCCTCTATCCTAGAGGCTCTTGAAGCGCTGATCTAGCTCACAGAGGGTGGATGAATGGCGTGTCAATACCTGCTCCGCGGCTGGATTGGGGTAACATCCGGGGTATCATGCAAGGTTGAAGAAGCCAAGTTGCGACAGTTTCTTATCTTCCTTTAGCAGTACATCATACATATTCAAATCCAGGAGGTTACATAGCGCCGCTATGTAAAATAGATTATTGCCAAGCTCCGACTCGACTATTTCCCGGCAATGTTCGCAAAGGGAACCTTCAAGATGCGTTTGAACATAGTCCCTGAGGTCAACGAGCGAGCCTTCTGAAGGATACTTCTGCTTGCTGGCTACGATTTTGATGCATCCACATGAAGTGACAGCTTTTGATATCGCCCTATTTACTCGCGCGTTGGATTCTAGAAACTTGGACAATACGTCAATAATGCTCCGGTGCCTGATGAGATACTCTTTAACGTCGTTTTGAAACGCGTCGCAGAGCAAGTCCTTCATTATTATCCTCACCTCACCGAATTGGCCTGGTGGACGGGACGGGATTCGAACCCGCGACCTCCGCCGTGCGAAAGCGGCGCTCTCCCTGCTGAGCTACCCGCCCACAAGCGTCGACTCCATTGTATAACAGGTATTAAGCATCGTCAAGCAAGTGACAGGGGTACTCAGAAGTTCCAGGAAAACCATTCTGTAATGGTACCTTGCCGTACTAAGGTCCTCTGACCAATCGCCTTTGAACAACTTGTTATAAACTGAAGAATATATTACCTCTGACTTTCAGACGGAGCCGGGCTTTCTGACCTCCCTCGTACGAGGCCTTTTCGCCTATCCCTGAATGTCCCGTCTGTTATACCCAAAAAAGCCCCGAACTGTAAAGGTTAACGCAATAAGTGTTAATAAGAATAACCTGGTAAAGTCGAGCTCCTCGATCGGTAGCCGAGGGATGTTGCCGAAGGGAGACAACCGGACTAGCCATTCGGGCAGTTTAAGGAGCGGCCCCAGGTAAACCACAACAAATGAGTAGCCCAGGTACAGCCAGGTCAGACCTGCCCCTTGTGGCAGCAAACCGGTAAGCAACACTGCAAGGGCAATCATCACCCAGAGAGCCGGCAAGTAAACCATGGCGGCTTTAAAGAGCGTTGCAAAAGGAACCGGGTCGTTCATCGCCGCTACTGCGGCGGACCACATGCCGGTTGCTCCGAAGAGCAGCATTAAGAAACTGACGATGAAGGAGAGTATGAAGAAGCTCATCATGATGTTGTTTCGGGATACCGCGCTCGCCAGCAGGTGCTCAGTGCGTTTCCTGTTCTCCTCTCCTCTAAGCTTCAAGATCATCAAAAGAACCGGTATTGCCGCAACCATAGAAATGACTGCCATCAACATTGGGATAAATTGCTCGGTTAACGAAAACCCTTCAGCGGCGGGCAACATGTCCCGCAGCAGCTCCATAGAATTCAAATAGGTTTCCATGTCGCCCATCACTGACCCGTATGAAGCACCCAAAACGAACATGCCGGCGACCCAGGAAATAATGGTCGTGCGCTGGAGCCTCCAGGCCAGCCCCAAAGGGCTCTGCAAGAAAACAGAAGCTGTACGTCGCCCCGGCTTGGCCGGGATAAAGCTGGCTTCCAGGTCGCGGATTGCATTCAGATATAGGGAGAGTGTCATTAGAGCTAAGGATGCGGCAATCGTCAGCCAGAAAGGCCCCCAGTAGTTATTGACATACACCTGAGTGCGCACGATCCAGCCAAAGGGCGAGAGCCAGGAAAGGGTTTCATGGCTGACATCGCCGACGGCCCGGATCAGGTAAGCGGCGATAAGAAAGGCGAAGGAATAGCCCGTAGTGCTACGGGAGCTCTCTGTAAGCTGGGCAAACAAAGCCGTAACGGCTGCGAAAAAGACCCCAGTTGCGCCCAGGCAGGCACCATAGAGAAGAGAACCGTGCAGGTCGATGGTCTCAATGCCTGTGGCAAAAAGGCCCAAACCTACCAGCAGCGCCAGGAGTACGTTGGCTCCGAATAGGGCCAGACCAGTGGCGGCCAGGTTTGATAGCCGACCAAAGGGGAGAGAGCGAAGCATTTCAATGCGGCCGCTTTCTTCGTCTCCCCGGGTATGGCGCACAACCAGTAAAATGCTCATAATAGCCACTATTAGGGCGGTAAACAGTAGCATCTGGTGGCCCATGATTGCTCCGTAAGTATAATTGTCCAAACCGTAGCCGGGGCCAAACATCGTTGTTACAGCCGGGTTGCGCATGGTTTCGGCCATAGCCTGCCGTTCACGTTCAGTTGGAGTAAGCTCGGTGTAGGCGAGAGCTACAACGACGGTGAGTAGCGTCAGGGATAACAACCAGATAGTGAGACGGATTCGATCACGGCGCAATAGTAAACGGAGGTACTTGCCTGTGTTCAAAAAGAGCTCGTGCCACATCTTTAGGAAATACCTCCCGTCGTTTCATAATGGCGCATGAACAGGTCTTCCAGAGTGGGAGGAGCGCATTCCAGTCTTAAAATATCAAACTGGCTTACGTAATTGATCACCCGGCCCAGCTCTTCCGTATCGACCTGGAAAGAATACACCTGCCCGTTTTCCCTGATATTATGAACGCCTCTCAGTTCCGCCAGGGAAGCAGCAGGCCGCCCTGTCTCAACAAGCACATTCGCCCTGGTTAGGTGGCGCAGCTCGTGCAACGCTCCCGCTTCGACGATTTTACCCTGGCGGATGATGCTCACCTTGTCGCAGAGTTTTTCCACTTCCGACAAAATATGGCTGGAAAGAAAAACGCTTTTACCATTCTTTTTTGCTTCCAACACACATTCTTGGAATACCCTATCCATTAATGGATCAAGCCCTGAGGAGGGTTCATCCAGGATGTAGAGGTCGGCATCGGCGGCAAAAGCGGCAACCAGGGCAACTTTTTGCCGGTTACCCTTGGAATAGGTGCCGCACTTTTTCGTCGGGTCCAGGTCAAACTTCTCAATAAGCTCCTCGCGACGGCTCTTGTTGTTTGAGCCGCGCAACTTTACAAGAAGGTCGATCACTTCACCGCCGGTAAGATCTGGCCACAAGTTCACTTCACCGGGCACGTACGCGACTCGTCTATGGATCTCTACAGCGTCCCTCCAGGCGTCTCTTCCAAAGATGGTTACTGTCCCCGCGGTCGCTTTCAAAATTCCCAACAGGATACGAATGGTAGTGGTTTTTCCCGCTCCATTGGGCCCGATATAACCGTAAACTTCCCCTTCCTGTACTTCCAGGTTAACCCCGTCAAGGGCAGTCAGATTACCAAACCGCTTTGTCAGATTCTCAATATTAATAACTGACATCTTAAATCTCCTCCGGTTTATAAAATACTCGCTTCAAGACGCCCAGATAACAGTAAAACTCTTCCCAATAGGGTGTAAAGTCAATCGATGAAAGTTCATGCTTCTTGCCCTTGATACGATTAATCAACTCACTTTCGTAGCCTTCCAGCGCCCAGTGGATTAGCTTCATAGCGGCTTCAGGCGGCACGTCATCTCTGAATACCGTTGTATCGATGTTGGTAAAGCGCTTCGAATAAACCAAATTTCTAATCTCTTTCAGGCGAACGGCCAGATCTTCACTCAACTTCACGTCACTACTTAGATAAAGAGCGCCAAAGAAATTAAACAACTCGGGATGCCGGGCGTAGGCCTCCATTTTTACACGGGCAGCCTGCATGCATTTTTCAATGATATCCGTCTTTCTATCATCAAGCAGGGGCAAGTATTCATTTAGGATATAGTTGATCCCGTGCTCGATTAGATAAAGAAACAACTCCTTCTTACTCTTGAAATAATAAAAAAGCATGCCTTTGCCTATGCCTGCCTCTTTGACAATACGGTTTGTGGAAGCGTGGGTGAAGCCTCGTTGGGCGAACTCTTTGTATGCTGCTTTAAGAATTCTGGCTTGTTTGTCCGGGTCTAAGTTGGCAAATGCTTGATGAATAGTACACCCTCCTTCGTTCAACAGACCACCCTGGTCGATTTTAGTATAACCTAATAGACCAGTGTGGTCAATGTGATTGTTACGCCCAGCGCTGTGAAGATCCGAGGTGACATTGGAGCCAAAATGCGTTGACAAGAAGGAATATGCGTGATATAATAATCGACTTGACTCCGATAAGTCACTGTGCTATACTATACGCAGGGACTTTGCGAGGGGGCAGTTTTCATGTTTAATATCGGTGACAAAGTAGTGTACCCCATGCATGGAGCCGGGATCATTGAAGCAATAGAAGAGAAAGAGATCTTGGGCGAACGCAAGAGCTACTATATAATGCGACTACCTATGGGAGATATGAAAGTCATGATACCCACAGCCAGCGTAGATGAAGTCGGTTTGAGGCAAGTCATCGGAGAAAACGATGTGGAGAAAGTCTTCGATATCTTAAGGTCGGATAAGACCAGGATGAGCCCTAATTGGAACCGCCGGTACAGGGCGAATTTGGAGAAGATTAAGACTGGCGATATCTTCGAAGTAGCTGAAGTTGTAAGAAACCTGGTATTACGGGAACGCGAAAAGGGGCTGAGTACCGGTGAAAGAAAAATGCTGGATAGTGCCAGACAAATCCTCTTGAGCGAGCTGGTCCTGGCAAAGGGAATAGGGGAAGAGCAGGCGAAGAACATACTAAACGAAGTACTGGCCTGAGCCACACAGCCCGCAAGAAGCGGGCGAATTTTTTTCTTTATTGCGGGGAAGATCTGGAAACAGGGCGTATTTTATTTATAGCATGTTTAAAATAGGCGACATAAGTCTGCCTTGAATACTAACATGCACTGGCTTATAATAGTTATGGTCCTGAGGCTAATGAGGCAGTCTTTGGAGGTGGTTTTACTTGAAGCCGCGTGGATTGCGGCTGATCACTACAGGGATAGGGTTGGCTGCAGGTTTAACTTTCGCTTATTACGGATTAGGTCTGATTGAAAATCTCTTAGGTCTGGAACTGGGTTTGCCACAACGTGTGGGCGCGATTACATTAATAACAGTAATAACCGGACTCATAGGGTTTTTCATCGCGCCAGGCGTTTTAGCAATTATTCGACAGCTAGGTGGTTGGTTCCAATCCACTCTGCAAAGAACCCCGGTCCAGGATATCGTATCCGGAGCAGTGGGGCTGATTGTGGGTTTGATCATTGCCAATCTCCTTGGTTCGGCTTTCTCTCGAATACCTGGGCTTGGGTTGATTCTGCCCACAGTTGGTAGTATTGTATTCGGGTATATTGGCATTTTCATTGCTGTAACAAAGCGCGACGAACTTATCGCCTTGATTCCTGGTTTAGGCAGGATAAAGGGTCGTGACCGTGCTGAACGTCATTTTTCCGGTCAACCCAAGATTTTAGATACTAGCGTGATCATTGATGGGAGAATAGCGGATATCTGTCAAACTGGATTCATAGAAGGGCCGTTGATAATTCCAGGCTTTGTTCTTGAAGAGCTCCGACATATTGCCGATTCAAGCGATACATTGAAACGTAATCGTGGCAGACGAGGGCTTGATGTACTTAACCGCATTCAAAAGGACCTGGACATCCAGGTGCAGATCTACGACAAGGACTTCGCAGGCCACCTTGAAGTGGATTCGAAATTGGTCCGACTGGCCAAGGTACTTGACGGCAAGGTCATTACCAATGATTTTAACCTAAATAAAATAGCGGAGCTCCAGGGAGTCAGAGTACTCAATATCAACGAACTGGCCAATGCGGTAAAGCCTGTGGTATTACCCGGGGAAGAGATGATCGTACATGTTATTAAGGATGGCAAGGAGTCAGGACAAGGCGTCGCTTACCTGGATGACGGTACGATGATCGTTGTTGATGGAGGGAAAAGGCACATCGGCGATACAATTGGAGTGCTTGTGACCAGTGTGCTGCAGACCGCAGCTGGAAGGATGATCTTTGCCAAGCCCAAAAACCTATCGGAGAAAGCGATACAGTAGGGAGTGGCGCTTCACGTGCGAGTTTCTGCAGTGGTTCCCGCGGCTGGGAAAAGCTCGCGGATGAGAGGTAAAGACAAGATCTTTAGCCCTGTCCTGGGAAAACCTCTGTTCGTTTGGAGCCTTGAAGCGATGCACCGATGTCCCTGCATCGATGACGTGATCTTGGTCGTATCTGCCGAGTTGGTGGAAACGGCCATTTATCTTTGCCGCAGGTACGGTATGTCCAAAGTAAACCGGGTAATCGCAGGTGGCGCCACCAGGCATGATTCAGTTATGGAGGGCCTTAAGTGCCTAAGTCCAGACACTCACGTCGTTCTTATCCACGATGCTGCCCGGCCTCTTGTATCACCCGGGCTACTTGCCGGTGTAGTAAGAACAGCATTTCACGAGGGGGCTGTCGTAGCAGCTATCCCATGCAAGGATACTGTAAAGCATGTAGACGGCGATACTGTAGTACGTACCATATCCAGGAGTGACCTCAGGCTTGCCCAGACGCCACAGGCGTTCAGGCGCGAGTTCTTCCATATTCTCACACAACCCGGAGATGTAACAGACGAGGCAGCCCTAATAGAGGCGGCGGGAGGAAGGGTCAAGGTGATCCAGGGAGAAGAGGAAAACATTAAGGTAACTGTACCGGTCGACCTAGCGATTGTTCAAACACTACTTCTTCAACGGACGGGAGCGAAATGAGAATAGGAATCGGGTATGACATTCATCGAAAGGTGAAAGGCAGACCCATGATCCTCGGAGGCATTATAGTGAGTGCTGATGAAGGCCTGTTAGGTCATTCGGACGCTGACGTACTTACTCACGCGATCATGGATGCGCTACTTGGTGCTGCAGGTGAGAGGGATATCGGCACACACTTTCCCGATTCGTCCGAGGCACTGAAAGGCATAAGCAGCCTGGAACTTCTGAAGGAGACTGTTTCCATCATTGAGGCCAGGGGATTTGAGGTTTCTAACGTAGATGCGACGATAATTGCGGAGTCGCCACGTCTTGAACCATACATTGAAGACATGCGGGAGAAGCTGGCTGCCTGCCTGGGAACACCCTCCGGAAACGTGGGCATTAAAGCCACAACTAACGAGGGGATTGGAGACGTAGGCGGTGGTCTGGCAGTTGCCGCTATCGCTGTCGCCCTCCTTCGCCAGGCATAAAGATACCTCTCACCGGGTAAAATGGAGTTCGGTTGCCATTTGTACCCGAAAG
>DYEP01000172.1 GCA_020725675.1 Symbiobacterium sp.
CAACAACGCGGTGACTACGCGGCTGCGGAGCGCCTGTACCACGAGGCGGGGGCAGCTTTTGGGGCCGTCGGCGCGAAGAAGGAGCAGGCCGGCGTCCTCTACCAGCTGGGCCTCCTCGCCCAGCAACGCGGTGACTACACGGCTGCGGAGCGCCTGTACCGCGAGGCGGGGGCAACCTTTCAGGCCGTGGGCGCGAAAAACGGGCAGGCCGGCGTCCTCCACCAGCTGGGCCTCCTCGCCCAACAACGCGGAGACTATACGGCCGCGGAGGAGCTGTACGGGCGCAGCCTGGAGATTGAGGAGCAACTCGGGGACAGAGCGGGCGCGGCCATAACGCTGGCTCAGATGGCATTACTGCAAGAGGTCACGGGCGGTCCGGAGAAGGCGTTGGAGTTGATCCGGAGGGCAGAGCAGATTTTCACTTCCCTGGGGCATGCGTACGCCGAGAAGGCCCGCCGGCACAGGGAACGGCTGGAGGGGAAGAAATAGAACCTTCCGTAGGTAGGACACTGTAATCGATTTGGTAGGTACCGGCTACCCATGGACGGCCACTGAGTTGAAATTCCTCGTGCAGGAGCGGGGCAGGTACGTCCCCCGGGCGGCCAACCCGAAATACGAGGACGTGGAGTTCGAGCCGGACTGGCAGGTGGTGGGCATCGCGGTGCAGATCTACCGGCAGCCGCCGGCTCTCCGCACTTACTACGATCTGCTGAGCGTGGCCGACCGGCTGAACGACGAGTGGGACCAGGTGGCGAGGCTGGCGGCGGCCTACGGGATCACGCCGGAAATCGTGAAGGACCTGATCGAGGTGCATGGGCGGTTCGTGCGGCAGGCGCGGCGGGAGCGGAGTTTTTGAACCCGTTAGCCAAGAGCCTTAAAATGGTGGGTAGTAACTCCACGGGCTCCGGTGCCCCGTAAGCCTGAACACTGCGAGATTTCGCTGCACGTCACTCCAGACCTCGTCTCTTAGACGCTCGTAATCCGCTCTTATCTGATTGAAAGCGATTAGTACGGCCAAATTTAAGAGGGTGCCTCCGATTGTCGGAAAGCCGGTCTGCCCATGCAGAGAGCAATTTCTCCATGAATAGAGCAGATCAAACGGATCTAGCGTGCTGTCTAGGCCATTAAGCAAATCTCTCATCTCGATCAGGCGAGAGCGCAGGTCGGGATCTGCGACGTGTTGGTATAGGAGAAACATCAGATCACGTAGACTGCTACACGTACCCTTTCTCGGATCGTTAGGTATGTACTTGCGGGTCCCGCCTCCGGCGGCCGGAACATCAAAGGCCGCAACTACCGTTCCTGCGCAGTCCACGTAGTTAGAACATACCTTCTTCAATAGTCCTTCCAAAAGAGGGAAACCAAGATAAGCAACGATCAAGTGGGCATTTACTACCAATTGCCTTGTATTGTTTTCGACCAGTTCCGAACGCTCCCTCTGGCGCTCCCACTCCTCGTTCGACTGAGGCGGAAGAGTAATTCCGGCCAACGCAGCTCGGACACAGGTTTCAAATAGCTGACGAAGTCCCGACTCATGGCAGGAAAAGAAACTCGACCTCGGTGACAACAACACTTCGCCTGCCCACGCCCAGAAGAGTTGGTGGTCGAGGTCTATGACGGTATTCAAGCCTTTAAGCAACAGCACTCGACTCAACCCTGTGCATGCCGTTTGAATCTCCGAGTACGTAAGTTCGTGAAACCTGATCCCATTTCGGTGAAGTCGGTACCGTTCCGTAGCACTACCTATCGCAAACCCTCCCTCAGGCTGCTGCGCCGCATTCACCCAGGAATCGCAAAGAGTCCTGATTAACTGTTCCTTTGCCTGCTGCACTTCACGCGACTCCTTTTTAGCCGAATAGGCCATTAGGTACTTTTAGGGCAACCGCTCCCAACAAGACGGTCAACGTTGCAGCGGCATAGTTACAGGGGGTTCTGTGCCCATTTTGGCGTTCGGTTGCATAAAAACCGGAAATCAAGGAAGTACCATACCACCGAAACACAACCCAGGAACGTCCCACAGTGCCAGCAACTGTCACCAGAAAGGGCCGAGGTACCAATAACTGTCACCCGCTACCGCGGCATGGCAGAAAGTTAGTACGTCTGTTGGTTTCGCGACGGTCTTCTGCCAAAAAGAGAACTGTCGAACTCCGGTTTACTAAAACCACGTCCTCTCGGCTAGTTGTAACAGATCACGATGCCTTTGACTGACCTCGTTCGGTGTCCATTGAGTATAGCTAGCCATTTGATTAGTGAGTTGAAAATCTTGCATACTTTTGACGAAATAGCCCTCCGTTATTTTCTCTGCAAACGACTTTCGACCCGAACGCGAATTGGTCTTTCTGCTTAGTAGAACCAAGTTGCCTAGGCGATTTGTCCATTCATCCCTCTCCCTATCGTCGAAGAGGCTTAACCACGGGCTGCCAGACCCAGGATTTCTAGGGAGTACATGTTCAACTGTAATATCACCGCGGTATGCTTGTACCACGTTGGCACCTGCTCTCATCGCCAAGTCCAACCTAAGCAAAACATACTTACAAAAACGCTTAGAATAGAAATCCTTAGAGCTGATAACGCTTAAAAACTCGCTTTTCATAGAATCGACATCAAGCTCTTTAGCATTTAGCACATCTCCGAGGCTGTTCGCTTGATCGATAACGTCTACTAATTCATACATTGCCCAGAGCCTTTGTGTCGGGGTTAGACCGCAAACCCAGCTAACCGTGTACTTACGTTCTAATCGCTCTAAGAAAGCCCATATATCGGAAATGGTAGCAGAACGAAATTTGCCCCTGAAGTGTAACAATGGCGGAACCCAATCAGTAGAGGGAATGAAATCTCGCATTAATACAACCAAATTCTCGTATCTAACACCTTCATCTACTCCCGAAAGTGATGACTGCACGTTCAAGACTAAGTCATTGTAGATGTCAGCTATTATCCTTACGTGTTCAAAAAACTCATTCCCTCTCTCGAGCAAACCCTTTTTGAATATTTGCTGATATTCCTCCCAGATAGTTCTGCGTGCTTTCTGCTTTAGCTTGATATCTCTAATAAACGCCAATAAACGCTCCAGCCCATCGCGCCCTAGGTCTTTTTCTATGTCGGTCCATAACTTTGCGCAATTGTACCTCTCATTATCGCTCTTGATTACGCGCAGGTTCTCGGTCTTGAGCAAATCCGAAGACTGGAGATCAACGCCTCGCGCGTTTAGACGTATAAACTGAGTGAACGCCAGCGCTTGGTCAGCAGTCCGAGTATACAAAACGTACGTCCGAGATAGAACATGCTGGAGCACCCTAAGGAGTAAGTCCACATTGATAACACCATCACTATTAAGAAACTTGCTTCTGAAAATCCTCATTGCTTCCAACATATTCTGCTGCGTCTCTGTGCGAGGGCTTTGCCGGATATGGGATGTTCCCCCAGGCTTCAGAACATGCACCTCAAAAAAGTACCTATCGTCTGGCCAAACAGTTAACCGCACCTGCTCTGCGCGGTTCAAGAGCCTGTCAGCTTCTTGGTAAAGGAGTTCTCCTACCTTCATCGAATACTTCAGATACTGTGCCTTCTTAGAAGCATCTTCCTCTGCCGCACCTACCTCACCCAAAAGATCTCGGATAACAGCAAGAAGAATAAGCAAAGACGTTATTCTCTGCTGCCCGTCTACTACGGCATAGGTTCCTCGCTTCGTGAGTTCATCATAATCATTCAGCCTGTGCAGCACAATTGCTCCCAGGAAATAACTTGGGTCATTGTCCTCCATGCTTGCCCTAATGTCCTCGAAAAGCTCGTCAAACTCTTCTTGCCCCCAAACAAACGGCCTCTGATATTCAGGAATGGTAAATATGAACTTATCACTGAAAAGATCAGCAATTGAGATTTTTCCACCGTCAAAATCTCCCATAATATATCGCTCCTTCCCCGAAACAAGGATCCAAGGGTAACTCACTTTAGGGCTGACACACCTTGCACGGCACGTACCCCTGCCGGATCGCCTCCTCCCGGCTGCGGAACTCCACCCGGTTGGCCGGACTCATCTCGGCCACGTAGCGGCAATCCGCCCGGTGGAACTTCTTGGAGCGGGCGTTACCGACGTAGGAAGCCGTGCCGCCCGCCTGTCCGACAGGTGCGGGCGCCGCGCCCCACAGGCCCTTTCCCGCCTCCCTGGCCTCCCGCTGGAGCTTCACGAAGAGGTCCGCATACTTGACGTTGGGCGGCACGGTCATGACCTGGGCGTACCCGTCCAGCAGGAGCCGGGCGTTGAACATCCCGGTCCGGACTTCTTCCTCGGAACCCGAGGACGGCTGCTCCAGCCACACGTATGCCAGCAGGCGGCCGTACTTGTCCCGCTCCTGGATGTCGAACTCGAGCCATACCTTGCGGCCGGTGAGGGTCCGCTGGGTGTACGCCTTCGCCTCGCGGCCGTAAGGCTCCTCCCTGATCCCGAGGTCCGGGTGCGCTATCTCCGGACAGTTGACGCCGATCATCCGCACCCGCTCGTCGCGGCCGTTCAGGCGGGCGTGGAAGGTGTCCCCGTCGGTGACAGAAAGAACCGTAGCAGGGACAGTCCGGATCTGAACCTGCGGTTGCGGCGGCGAAGGCTCCGTCGGACTGGAGGGAGGGGCGGGGACACTCGCCGCCTGCGGGGCGGCTCGGTCTCCTTGCGAACCGGACGAAGGTGCCCCGTCGTTGGCCCCGCATCCGGCAACAAGCACGAGAACCATGAACAACAACCAGAGCGCCAGGCCGCCAAATCTCGCTCTCTTCCACCACCGAGCCTTCAAATCTGCCCGCCTCCATCTTTACAACAAGCGGTCCGCCGGTCCGGACCCGTTTCCTTCGCGTCATCAGCATTAGGTTTCAAAAGCTCGCTCCTGGCCCGGCACTACAGCCGGTCTGAGGGAACCCCCTCTTCGGTCTCGAAGCCCCACCGACCGTGAACCCCTCCGAATCAAGCCCCCTTCGTCCTTTTATGGCTCACCCACCAGGGGTTTCTTCACACTCCGGTCCTCTCGAAAACCGGGGTACACGATTTGCATCGGCAATCCTTTGGGATCATACTCCGCAACCATCGGAACGGCAGAAAGCCTATCTGTCCCCATGCTTGCCGAAACCACCGCCACCAGGGCGTCGAGGACGTCGTCCCTGGCC
>DYEP01000173.1 GCA_020725675.1 Symbiobacterium sp.
AACTCGCTCCTGTGCTCCGAAGATAGCACATAGTTGATGAGCGAGCGCAACGGCGCGAGCCCTATGCCGCCGCCTATGAAGACGATGTCCTTCCCACGTATATCGGTCATGGGGAAGGTGTTGCCGTACGGCCCTCTCACACCGATGACGGTCCCTTCGGCCGAGTAATGCAGGGCTGTCGTGACCTGGCCCATCTTCTTCACGCTGAACTCGAGATACCCCTCCTGCGTCGGAGAGGACGTTATCGAAATGGGCGCTTCGCCCACGCCGAACACCGACACCTCGGCGAACTGGCCGGGGCTGTAGCGGAACCGTTCCCACGCGGACGAGTCGCAGAACTCCACACGGAAGGTCTTCACATCGTTCGCGTCGGTCTCCCGCGTGATCCGCGTGATCGTAGCGAGGTCCGGCAGGTATGGATTGGTGCCGATTTCACCGGCCATAACCTGAGCCATCGTATACCCTCCCAAGTCATTACACGTCAGGCCCGATCCGTGCGCTTTTTCGCAGCTAATCAAGGTGGTAGGTTTCTTACCACTTTCGCGTTCGTACTGGTAACTTCCTCACCAGTCTACCGCGACTGCCAATGAAAGTGGTAAGCATCTTACCAGTCTTTGCGAGAACGTGGTAAGCATGTTGCCACTTTCCCTCCCAACCTGGTCACTTTGTTGCCAGTCTGCCCCGGCTGCGAATCAAAGTGGCTAGTCTCTTACCAGGATCCCAAAGAAAGTGGTAAGTCCCTTACCACCTTGAGCGCCTAGCCTGGCAACTTCCTTACCACTTTGCCCCTACCACGAGTGAAGGTGGCTGGTTTCTTACCACCATCTGCGAAAAAGTGGTAAGCTTCTTACCAGTCCCCCCGCAAGAGTGGTAAGTCTCTAGCCAGATCCGGCGTCTCCTCCCGTCGGGGTCCGGTAAACTGGTAACTCTCTTGCCAGGTCCTCCGCGAAAGTGGTAACTATGTTACCACCTCTGAAACGCCTCAACTGTGTGAGCGCAGCGTCTTTCCTTCGACGAAGGAGAGTTTCTCCGCTGGTGGGCTTCATCCCCTGGCGCGCTGGTCGCAGGCAAACATCGCGTATCATCCTACCGGATGGAGCACGACCTTGATGCAACTCATGGACGAGAACGTGCCAGGTCATTCCGCGCGGATTGAACAGATACGCGTTCACATGCACCAGGGGTTCCCATGGCATAGGCCCGACGCATCTCACCACGAGCTTTCGACCGCGGAGGCTTGGTGGTCGCTCGTCGAGGACCTTTTCATCAAGGCACTGGACGCGGTCGGAGTGGAGCACGAGCGTGCCGTTGTGATTGCCCGGCTGGCGCACGGGCGCATAATCGACCCGCGAAGCTATCATCTCTACGAGGATACCTTGGAGGTCCTCCAACACCTGGCCGGCCGCGGAAGGGTCAGGGGGAGCATCTTCCGCAGTTAACTGGTCTATCCTCTCAATCGCCTTCAGATCGCTTCGAATCACTGCTTTCAACACTCGAAGCTGGTTGGGGTCTACGACCATCCGTTAGAGCCGTACCTTGCTGGACCATGAACGATAGCGGGGGCGCTGGAGCTATTGAGCTTTAGCGTGACTGCAAGTATAATCATGAGTGAGAGACGGAGGTGAGATACATGGCCGAGGAGACAAGGATGGTACATGTAAGGATGCCCGCCTCGCTTGTGAAGGCGCTGGACGATATGGTCAAGAGGTCTTCTCGCCCTACGTCACGGTCAAAACTTGTCGTGGAGGCTGTCGCAAGTAGCATCCGAAGAGAAAAGTACCTTAATGCCGTAAAAGGTCTGGCGGGAATGCTGACGCCAGAGGAAGTCCCCCAGTGGCAAGATGAGGAAGCCATCGACAAGTGGTTATCAGATAACCGGGAGGTAGACAAGGCAGCATTCAGGGAGAAATGGGAGACATGACATACTTACTTGATTCGACGGTCTTCATCGACGTGTCCAGGGGAAACCAAAGAGTAACAGACTGGTTGATGTCTCAGGCGGCTGAACCAGAGACTATCGCCACGTCAGTTGTGGTAGTGGCTGAGTATTCTTCAGGCCTCCCACGTGATAAGCGCGATCAAGCTAGAGGATACTTGTCTGCCTTCAACGTCCTGCCGGTTACCTTCGAGGACGCGGTCCGTGCGGGGGAAATCCGGTGGGACTATGCTCGCAAGGGGATTATGATTGCGGTAGCCGACGCTCTCCACGGGGCGGTCGCAGTCAGGAGAGGGCTTACCGTCGTAACGTCAAACCCTGCCCACTTCCCTTTCGTACCCACCCTAGATCCTCGCAAGACCGGGTAGGTGCGCGTTTGAATGTGATAAAAGGGAGTGCTTCTGGGCAAAGATCGGAATGCAGGAACGCATTACGTCAATAGGCGCGGGTGACGCACTTGAAAACCCTTGGTGCGACTACCATCCTACTCATCCTATCGCTCATCAGCTTCGTCTTTCCGGCCGCCCCGGGCGTAACGGCCCAACCGGCCTCGGCGAACTCTGCAACGGGTCCCTCTGTAGCCGTCCTCGACAAGAGCCCGGTTTTGAGCGAGACAATAACGGTGAAGCTGGGCAACAGGAAGGTTGCTGTCAACCTTGTGCGGGTCAAACTGGCAGATTCCAGGGTTGAAGTGCGAGTGGGCCTGGGGCAGGACCGGGTCGGGGGAACCGAGGA
>DYEP01000025.1 GCA_020725675.1 Symbiobacterium sp.
AACTAACGTGCTTGGACTGTTGCATGTGTTAGAAGCTTCAGTGCAGTACGGAGTGCGCTCGTTTATCTTTGCGTCATCAGGCGGGGTGCTTTACGGTAACGTTTGGGAGCCAGCGGACGAGGAGCAACCTCCAGCGCCGGTCTCTCCCTACGGGATCAGCAAACTCACCGGGGAACAGTACATCAAGTTTTTCGCGCGGGAATACGGCCTGCGCTGCGCGGCCCTGCGCTACGGAAACGTCTACGGCCCCCGGCAGGACCCCCACGGGGAGGCGGGGGTGGTGGCCATCTTCTTGCAGCGGCTGCTGGCCAAAGAGGCCCCCGTCATCAACGGGGACGGAAAGTACATAAGGGATTACGTCTACGTAGAGGACGTGGCGCGGGCCAACCTACTGGCACTGGAGGGCAAATGGGTGGGCTTCCGCGCTTATAATGTAGGCACAGGCCTGGGTACGGACGTGAATCAACTGGAGAGTAGACTGCGGCAGGCCCTGCAGGAAGCGCTGCGCCAGCAGGGCAGGGAGATAGATCTGCCGGTTGCATCCTACGGCCCGCCCCGGCCGGGAGACCTGCGCTCCAGCCTCCTGGACGCCGGCAAGATTACCCGAGAGTTAGGATGGCGCCCGCAAGTGACCCTGGAGGAGGGACTTAAACGCACCGCCTCATGGTTTGCCGGAAGGCAAACTGAGGAAAGGCCAATAACCGCACTGTAGATTAAGCTAAAAGCCGGAGGAGTCCACAAAGGCTGGCTGGACAAAAAAGGAACCGTATTGAGAGAATGGCGGCATAATGGGTTAGTTTTTGCTCTTTCCACCAATGAGAGCAAAAACCTGGTCAACGGTTGTTAGCCTTTTTGATTGGCTTCGGCGGAAACTTACCTCATGCCAACTGGGAGGCCTATTGGGCTACGGCGCCCTGGATTACAGTAGCGACGCTGTTCTTTTTACAGCTAGGGCTTGTGGCGGCAGTTCACCTAGGCGTGGTCCATGAACCAGATGGGGCCTTTGCAGCTCGAGGTGGTAGGTTCTCTTTCCCGGGCACAGGAGTGTGCCAGGCAGCTCCTCCAAACCAGTGGAGGTATGTATGGGGTTGCAGCAACGCCGAAGCCCACATGAGGCGCCACCCACCCTGGCGGTCCTGGGGCGATCAATCATCGAGCCGGAGGTGTTCGTCCTCCTGCCGAAACAGCAGCCGGGCGCAGGCGGGGAGATCCAGTGAACTGATACCCTGCGCTCCCTGATCATGGAGCGGCCCATGTATTGTATTCGAGGACCGGCGCTGCGACGGAGTTCGCCGTGAAGCGGGAGGATTTGCGGGATAGCTTTAAGGAATACCCGCTGGGGTTGCTGAGGGATGAACTGAAGGCCGGCAAGGGGATGTATCAGCGGCTCAATCGCCTTTTGTCCCATCTGATATCACCCCGACATCGAGTGCGGCGCTCATCAACTTCTTGGCCTCTTGCTGAGCACTTTTTCAGGTACCACACGCCCTTCGGTGATATCCCCGCTGTGTACTCGCAGTCGACAGTTGCCGTTCGTGACGTGCTTCTACCGGTGTTTCAGGGCTGCACCCGGATGGAGTTGGCCACGCTACCTACTCGGGTTTTGAGTTTTTTCGAAAGTGCGCTCACATGTTCAAGGAACGCTTCCGCCTCGCCGAATTCCATGAGCCTGACACGGCCATCCTGGATGATCACAGGATGCAGCGCAAGGGTCCACGAAAGGTCCGGCCGCAGCGAAAAAGTGGCCAACAGCGCGTTTTCTGCCCGCCTGTCGTAGGGGTGAAACACCAAGTTCCCGAGGCTGTACAGGATGGGTGCGTTTTTGTAGACCTCCACTCCCTGCGGGATATGCGGATGATGACCGACCACCAGCCTGGCGCCCGAATCCACAGCCAATCTCGCCAGGTGCCTCTGCTCCGCCACTGCCTCCGGGAGGTACTCGTAACCAAAGTGCATGGACACAACGAGGAAGTCCACCTGGCTGGAGGCGGTCCTGCACGCTTCAGCCACCTTGTTACTGTCGGTCAGTAAAGCTACGTTAAGTCCCCACATGTCATGATATCTCTTGGGTATGGCGAACGTATCAGTGAAAGAGAGAAAGCCTATCTTAAGCCCGTTGACGCGCATGATCTGAATGCTGTAGGCTTCTTCTGCACTTGCACCTCCGCCTGATGCCAATATCCCCCGGGCCTCAAGGTGCATTAGTGTGTCAAGAAAGGCCTCCACGCCGAAGTCCAGAGTGTGGTTGTTCGCCACAGAGACCACGTTGAATCCAGCCCATGTGAGCGCGTCGAGGTGCTCGGGCCTTGCCCTGAATGTATAGGGTTTGTTCGGGAGTGGTTCGCCTCTGGACGATGCGGCGCACTCAAGGTTGCAGAAGGCGATGTGGGCGTTCTGGGTGAGCCCGGCGATCCCTGCAAACGGGTATCTGATCCCGTGAGTCAGGATGCGTTCTCCGGGCATGAGGTCAAGCAGTACGTCTCCACCGAATATCATCCGGATCTCCTGAGTGTCCCACGGGATGTGCTGAGGCCGTTCCACGGGCTCATGGCTGCTCCGGGCGGGTGTTGGCAAAACGCTGATAGCGAGCAAGAGCATTACAAGGCAGATGGTTCTGGCTCTCATAACTCCCCTCCCAGGGCAAGGTCCGCGACGCCCACAAGGCCTGCATCATCACCCAGCGTACCCACGACAAGCCGGGTTTTTGTAATCACACGTCTTTTGAACTGACGACTCACCGGACCTATTAGTTCCGGTCCGGCCTGAGTCATGCGGCCTGCCAATACTATGAGGTCAAGGTCAAGCAGCTGTGCCAGATTGGCGAGCGCAGTGCCCAAGGTCTCTGTGATGCGGGCGCGTTCCGCCAGGAGCGCTTCATCTTCCTGCCCCGGGAAAAACAGGTCTTGGGCAGAGACTCCGAGGTGACGACGGATATAGGCGCCTCCCACTACTGTTTCAAGACACCCTGTTCGCCCACAGCCGCACATTCTGTCCGAGTACACACCAGTGTGTCCTATCTCTCCCGCCCAACCGCGGCTGCCAGTGTACAGCCTTCCCCGGAG
>DYEP01000174.1 GCA_020725675.1 Symbiobacterium sp.
TCTTCTTCCCCGTCTTGCAAAACACAGCACCTGCAGCCATAAACAGCGTCGATTTCATAAGCGCGTGCGTCAGGATGTGCATCATACCGCCTGCTACCGCTCTGTCCGCGCCCAGCGCCAGCCCGAGGAACACGTATCCAATCTGCGCCACTGTGGAATAGGCCAGCATGCGTTTCAGTTCCTTCTGTCCCATGGCAAGCACGGAGCCGATCATCACCGCCATGGTCGCCATGAACAGTACCACGGTCTCCACCGGGATACTCGCGATCACGGGGCCGAACACACGATCGAGTACCCGGAACAACGCGAAGATATATATCTTTACCACGAGTCCAGACAATACCGCTGACGACGGCGCAGGCGCAGCCGAGTGGGCATCAGGTAACCAGCTGTGCAGGGGAAATAACGCGGACTTCACACCAAAGCCCACTACCATGAACGTGAGTGCGGCGTACAGGTTCTTCGGGTACAAAAACGCCGCTTTTTGCATTTCCCCGGAAATATAAGCCATGTTCAGGTTGCCTGTTACCATATAGAGCAGCGCGATGGATAGAAGCAACGCCCCGGACCCCAGAGTGGAAAGCACGAGGTACCTGAAGGTCGCCTCTACTGCCCTCCTGTCGCCCTTTACTGAAATGGTCCCGCACGCGGCGACGGATGAGATCTCTACGAATACGAACAGGTTGAACAGATCCCCTGCCATAACCACACCCATCATGGACGCGAGTAACAGCAGGTTGAGCGTCCAGTACCATCTCCTCGGCGGTTCGCTGAGTTCGTGGCATGCGTCTTCCATCGCGTACACCATCACAAAAAACGTGATGGAAGAAATAACAAGCATCATAAACGCGGACATCCGGTCGACGTAAACCTCTATCCCCCAGGGCATAGACCACATACCCAAGAGATAACTGAACGCTCCGTGCCTGCTTACGTACAGGGCTACCACTACAGAAAAGCACGCGGCAACTCCAGAGACGCCCACCGCAACCAGGGGAGCCAGGTTCCGCTTACAATGGTATATCAGGGGCATGAGGTATGCGCCGAGTAGTGATATAACCACTGCTAAAACAGGAAGATGAAGCAACACTGTCACCTCTCCCTGGTCCTGATCTCTGCGATCTTGTCTGCGTCGAGCGTCCCGTACTGCCTGTAAAGGGTGACTATGAGGGATAGCGCAAACGCCGTGATGCTTACCGCGATGACAATACCTGTCAGGATCAGCGCCGACGGAATAGGGTTCACGTATGGCCCCTCCGTTCCGGGCCCTACGATCGGCGCCTTACCCCCCCTTACAAAGCCGGACGAAATGAAAAGTAAAAACACCGCCGTATCCATAATGTTCATGCCCATGATCTTTTTGATCAAATTAGAGTGAGTGAGCATGGTATGAAAGCCGATGAGGAACAATACGCACGCCACAAGATAGTGAAAGTTATCATACAGTATGTCAATGATCCCCATGGTGGTCGTCCTCCTCGATCAGCCCGTGAAACAACGTCACCATTGTAGATCCGACCTTAAGTCCAAGTCCAATAGTAATAATGGGTATGGCGCCCGCAGAAAACAGGTATCCCGGCCTTCCCATACCAAAACCCGCCAGCTGGTTTGTCAAGAAGTTCGCGCCTGCGAGAATCCCGAAAAGCCCTACAAGAATATACCA
>DYEP01000026.1 GCA_020725675.1 Symbiobacterium sp.
AATGGTGCTGGATATAGTTCTTTGCGAGTTCCACTTCGCTGTAACACTGATCGAAACTGCAACCGCTCCCAAGACGCATCTCAAGTATCCCCGCAAGCATCATTGCCGGCCGACTTGTGTTCGCGTCCTCAGGCATGATCACGGGATCATATACAACCTGGAACACCAAGGGCTGATCCCCATCGTTTATCATCTCGTGCGTACAGCCCACTGGTAGCTGTAGTATTACCCCAGGCAGAAGAGGGGTCTCTTCACCGTCGATCACCTGCCTTCCGCGGCCTGATAGCACAGTAATAACCTGCTCTTCATGGGAGTGTACGTGAGCACTCAGGCGCTTCCTCGGTCCGAGCGAGACAACCGCCACGGCCAGCCCGCACATGTTGTTCTTGGGGCCTTTAAGCCACGTGATCTTGCCCCAGTCGAATTCCTGTACAACCTGTTCTGCGCAATAGATCGTCATCTGGCTTATCACCGTCCCCCAGATTATGATCTATTATATCATTACTGGCCGGTAGTCGCTTGGCCAGTATTCTTTTGGTAAGGGGAAAAAAGTGAGAGGTACGACTGTGTCGCACCCTCTCACTTCAGTGCAGAGCGTTCTTATTTAAATGATCCCCTGCATCCTCAAGACAATTTCTGCCACGATGGCCGAGCCGATGTATGTGCCGAACAACACTACAAGCGCCACCAGAACGCTCTTCCACCCAAGGCGGGTAAAGTCCGTCCAGCTCTTACCGATTGCGATTCCGGCATACGCCAGCACTGGGGTCGCCATGGCCATAAACTGCACCTTCGATGTGTAAGCCACGATGGGTTTAGCCACAGGCGACTCAGGAATGGTCAAAAGCATACCGATGAGTCCGATGTATGCGACTGCTGGGAACTTCACCGGTATGACCTTAGCAAGGATCATTCCTGCCAGGCTGATTGCTCCCAGGATAAGCATACCAGGAATGGCATCAGCTATAGGGATTTTGTAGCCTATAAAGTTGCCAACAGTGGCCGATATACCTACTATCACCAGGAGGATTGCCCATTCCTGCACCTTGTTAAGCATTCTTGACAACCTCCTTTTGGTTTTTGCTAAACCTGGGTTTCAGCACGCTGTACAGCTTATTAGCAAGCGGTAGTCCAATGAAGATCGACATGTAAAGACCTGTTGCAGTTGTTAACAGGTTGCTTGCGCCTGCAAATGCCACAATATCGTCTTTAAGCTCGGGAAACACGTGGGCGAGTGAACTCGAGGCCGCTGTCATCATGCTTCCGCTGCCGATGCCTGTCGCCATCGCGTACGAAAGCGGATGAAGAGGCAATATGGTGGAAAGGAATCCTGCCATAAGTCCCATAAACACCGCTCCGAATACGGTCCCCACGATGTATACGGCCATCACGCCGCGACCCTCCGGCGAGTTAAAACCGTACGTATCTACAATGAGCCCGACGTTGGGCTCGCGCCCTACTGAGTGGGTCATTCCAATGGCTTCCCTGCCAAAACCGAGCGCCAGTGCCAATGGCAATCCTAGTAGTATGGTCCCCAGGTTACCGAACTCCTGAAGGATTAAAGCGGGGCCTGCAGCGATAATCTTAGGCATGCTGGGCCCGATAAGTACTCCGATCTTGGCTATGAGATAGGCGATGGCCAGCACTATCATGGGTTCTGCTGCATCTGCTTGCTCTTTTTTAACAAACTTGCCCAGGTAAAGCACAAGACCGAGTATCATGGCGTACAGCATCGGGAACAGCACTATGACGCCGGGACCCAAAGGGATCCTGTGGGTGCCTATCCGCTCTGTAACTACTGTTAGTATAAAGACGATACCGTGCAGTCTCCAGTCAAGCCATGAAAGTCCCTTTTGACCCATTTATTGCCCCCCTGTCTGGTTGGATTTTTATTAGGACATATCAATTATAATCGATACATCACCTCACTTCTTCAAGAATTTGTTGGTATCGATAACACACTGTGCCAGCACCGCGGCACCCACTGGTAGACTTGACTCGTCTGCGTCAAACCTAGGGTGGTGCCACTGGTTTACAATTCCCCGCTCCCTGTTACCGACGCCAAGCCAGAGAAAGCACCCCGGGGCCTTCTCAAGAAACAACGCAAAATCCTCGCCTCCCATGGACGGAACGGGATCCACAACGTTGCCTTCGCCGCATACCGCGACCACGGCTCCGGCAGCTATGTTGGCGTATTCCTTTGAGTTTATCACAGCGGGCAGATCCCGCCTGTAGCTAAGCTGGGCGGTGGCGCCAAGGGCCTGCGCGGTATTTTCAACGATGCGGCTTAGCGTGGACGGCATGGCATCTCTAAGCTCCGGGTTGAACGTGCGCACAGTTCCTGTCATCTGTACCCGATCCGGAATGACGTTGTTTGCAGTCCCAGCCTGAAACGTACCGATGGAAACCACTAGAGGCTCAAGGGGAGAGGTGTTACGGCTCACTGCCGTCTGAAGGTTCAGCACTATGGCGGCGCCTGCAACGATGGGGTCGACTGTGCGGTGAGGCAACGCTCCGTGCCCACCTACACCGCTCACCGAAATGCCTATAGTATCCACAGCAGCCATGAGGGCTCCTGCCTTTACACCCACCATGCCTGCTGGTATATCCGGCTGGTTATGCACTCCAAAAATCGCGTCGACATGTGGGTTTTCCATCACTCCTGCATCAAGCATCGCTTTTGCACCAGCGTTTATTTCTTCTGCAGGTTCAAACAGAAATTTCACGTTACCAGTGAGCTGATCTTTCATCTTCGACAGGACCAGCGCGGCTCCGAGTACCACAGTGGTGTGAATATCATGTCCGCACGCATGCATAACACCAGGTACTCTCGATTTGTACTCCACATCGTTCTGCTCCTCTATGGGGAGCGCATCTATATCACCGCGCAGCGCGATGGTGGGCCCTGGTTTCCCGGTTCGCAACAGTCCCACAACACCGGTTGAAAGCCCATGGTCCACTATCTCAATCCCAGCTTCTGTTAGGATCTTTGCAATCTTACTTGACGTGTCAAACTCCTTGAAACTGAGTTCAGGATGCATGTGAAAATCTCTTCGAATGTGGGAAAGACGCTCAGCTAGCGATTGAGCTATTTCACTGGCAAGCACAGCTCATGCCTCCTTTTTCGTCAGAAGTCCATATTCAAACTGGTCAAGATACAAGGGGTGTCTGCGGCATAGCTCCAAGACAGTCCTGAGTGCTTCTGCCTTTACCGTGGCTGAAGCGGGGTCGCGGAGCACCTTGACGATAACCTCTGCTACCGTTTGCATCTCATCCGGTGTAAACCCGCGGGAGGTCGCAGCTGCGGTACCGATACGAATACCGCTTGTTTCCCAGGGTTTTTCTGTATCATAAGGAATTAGGTTCTTGTTGACGGTCAGAGCTACTTCCTCCAGTGCCTCTTCGGCCTGTCTCCCTGTAAGCCCTACGGACTTTGTATCCACGAGCATCAGATGGTTGTCGGTGCCTCCTGTCACAAGCCTTATGCCCGCGTCCGCTATCACCTGTGCCATCACCCGCGCATTCTCCACTACCATCCTCGCATACTGGCGGAATTCATCACCCATCGCAATCTTGAAACACAATGCCTTCCCGGCAATATTCTGCACAATGGGTCCTCCCTGGATGCCAGGGAAGACGGCTTTATCGATGGCAGGGCCGTACTGCTCCTTCGCCAAGATGAAGCCACCGCGCGCGCCGCGAAGAGTTTTTGTAGTAGTCGAGGTGACAAAGTCAGCAAAAGGAACAGGGCTTGGATGTAACCCCGCTGCAACCAACCCCGCGATGTGTGCCATATCCACCAGGAGGTAAGCGCCTACTTCATCAGCAATGTCGCGAAAACGCGGAAAATCTATCACCCTTGGGTAGGCGCTCCCGCCTGCGATAAGCATCCTCGGTCTTATCTCCCTGGCGATGCGGGCCACCTCGTCGTAATCGATCTGCTCGGTCTCTTTTGATACGCCGTAGCTTTGTGCCTGATAAACTCTGCCGGTAATGGATACCCGGGAGCCGTGCGACAGGTGTCCTCCATGATGAAGATCCAGCCCGAGGATCCGGTCCCCCGGTTTGAGTACAGCGTGCATTACTGCAAGGTTTGCGTTTACTCCTGAATGTGGTTGTACGTTGGCGTACTCTGCTCCAAATAGTGCTTTTGCTCTTTGTATAGCCAGTGACTCGACTATATCGATATAGGCACAACCGCCGTGATAGCGGCGTCCCGGGTACCCTTCGGCATACTTGTTCGTGAGAATACTGCCCTGAGCTTCCATGATGACTGAAGGCACGAAGTTCTCCGAGGCAATTAACTCTATGGTGGTGTTGATCCGCACAAGCTCACCTTTTAGGGCCTCAAAAAGTTCATGATCAAGCGATGCTAATCTTTCCATATAATGTCTGGGCTCCTTGTACTGGTACTCACAGGGGTTTTCCAGAAAGGCAGTAATTATCCCTGTGCAATTCTTTTGCACACATATGAGATATTTTACTCATTTTGGGGTAGGATAGGCCGCGCGAAGTCATGAGCTACTGCAGTTGTTTCACCGCTGCTCTAAGTTCTTCATACGAGCCGCACGTGTGTATGCTACTGCAGTAGGCGGCGTAAAGCGGGAGTACACAATCCTCCGTGAGCCACCTGTCGGAGGTCAGAGGCGTGAACCATATCACACGATCAACGCGGTCAGCGATCCTTTTCAGCTGGTATGTTTCAGGGGGCCGACCGTTGTTCCTGCCGTCACCCACGATGACGAGAACCGTACGCGGCGACAGCGATTCGAGGTAACGTTCGGCGAAGATGTAAAACACGCGTCCGTAATCCGAGTTGTTGGTGATGGATATGCGTGACAAAATGTCCTCGCTTAAGATGATCTCACCATCGCACATGGGATCCATCTCGCCGGTAATTTCTGCTATATCATCAATAAATACAAAACACCTTGCCCCTGCAGCCCTCCTCTTCACCGCCTGAAGGAGTGTAAGGAAAAACTTGCTGTATGGCCGCACTGAGCCCGATACATCAACGAGCATTGCAAGACGTGGCAACGTCTTTTGCTTTCTCCTGTACCCAAGCTTTACTACCCAGCCTCGGGTACGCACACTGTCCCGGACGGTCTTGGCCAAGTCCACGCGGCCGAATGGCGAAGGTTTATCGTGTCTTCCGTACCGGGATGCGATCTTAGATGCCAGTTTTCTTACCTGGTTGTCTATAAGACGGGCTTCTTCTCGCTCAAGAAGGGAAAACCTCACGTGACGCGGATCAGTCTGCAAGACTACAGCCGATGCTCCGGCTTCACCCCACTGCCGGATCACCTCCCGGTATACCTCTCGCACAACAGTAGCCTGGAGCACGTTCAGGGCAGCGAGTTTGGCCCTGGCTTCTGGATCGTCGCGTCTCTCCATCTGCCTCAGGACCGGATACCATCCCAAGTTTACCATGGCACGTCTTACCAGTTCTTGAAGGTCTAAGAGCTCCTCCGCCCGGATGACGCCCAGAGAAAAAACGGCGCTCCGCGCCAGAGCAACAAGGCGCGACCCATCTGCATGGCCGAGGGCGTCAAGCAACCCCGGGGACGCGGGTCCCACACCTGACTTACCCAGCCCCCTGCCATCAGACAGACACGCCTTTTGGTCTGAGGACTCTTCGAGGGGCAGGGTATCCAGCAGCATAGCGAAAGTAGTCTTGTCAAGGCGATCCTTTGCCATGGTACAGGCGATCACAGCCTGGTAGTCTTGGGGAGTTATTCCGGGAAGTGAAAGCGCCCGGAGACAATCAGCGATCTCAGACGCGGATACCCGCAGCCCGACCCTTCTCATCAGGTTCGCCAGTTCAAGCAAGGCCTTCACAACCGATGGGCCTCCCTGCGGAACCGCTCCAGCTCACCTCTTGCCGAAATCACATCCTGACGGTGCTTGAGCAAGACCGGCAGGGTTTCGTCAACCTCTTTCGCAAGGACGGTCTCTATCCCCATGCCATATAGCGCCCGCACCCAGTCTACTGCCTCCGATATGCCTGGCGGCTTGCGTAATCTAGATGTTCTCAACTTTACGAGAAAAGACGCGGCCTCCCTGGGTAATTGTCTTGAAATACCCGGGAGATGCATGGATATGATACGGGCCTCCCGCTCGGCATCTGGAAAGTCGATGTACGCATGGATGCACCGCCTTCGGAGTGCATCACCGAACTCCCTTGTGTTGTTGCTGGTGAGGATGACCGCTGGAACGAATCTCGCTCGTATAGTACCCAGTTCAGGTATGGATACCTGGTAATCAGAGAGAAATTCGAGCAGGTAGCTTTCAAATGCCTCGTCGCTCTTGTCCAGTTCGTCCACAAGCAAGACCACCGGCCTTGGGGCAGTCAACGCTCGGAGCAAAGGTCTCGGAAGCAAAAACTCCTCACTGAAAATCTCTCCTTGTGCCTGTTTCCAATCCACGCCCGTTGTCTGGATATACAGGATCTGCTTGTGGTAATTCCACTCGTAAAGAGCGCGGCTTTCGTCCAATCCCTCATAACATTGAAGCCTGATCATCTCTGTCCCGGCGCTGTCTGCGAGAGCCCGTGCCAAATCTGTCTTTCCAACCCCCGCAGGCCCTTCCACAAGTAGAGGTCTTGAGAGCTTCAGGGCCAGGTACAACGCCACTGCGGTGTTCCTGTCAGACAGGTACTTCTTTTGCGCCAGTTCCTTTTGAAGGTGATCCACACTTTCATAACGTTCAGAAAGGCTGGTAGTCAATCCACTCGCGCTCCTTCAGTTACCTCTTTTCATCATTATTCTTGCAAGCAGCGTGATCACCTTCCAAGAAAAAAAACTCCCCCTGCAGATATAGCCCTCATGGGATTTGCTATTTCTGCGTAAATGGGGTTGCGTCGTCAGGTATGTGGTGTTTTTTCACGTGATAGGTGTATATGATCTGTGAAATTCCCGCGAGGGTTCTCTCCTCGTATTCCAGCGGGGCTCCCCGGGAGTAGATGGTAATAATGTATGGTGGGTCAGAGAATACGATCCCGGTGTCATTTGCTACCTGGATCCACGTGCCCGTCTTCCGCCAAAACAGTACTCCCGCCGGTAGACCCGCTATCATTCGGGCGCGGTATCCATCTTTTCCGAGTATGCTTAAAAGCTCCTGCGCCACATCGTACTCTCGGCTCAAGCACAGCCACCTGTGCCAGTATTGCGCCATAGAATACGGGGAGGTGACGTTCTGCCCGTCGTACATCATCCGACCGCCCAGAGAACGCCAGTAGGGGCGGAGGGTGTTGTAGCCAAAGGTTCTGACCAGCATGTTTACTGCCACATTGTCGCTGTACCTAAAGCAAAATGTCGCAAGCTCAAGTATGGAGTACTTACCGCCCACTGGCTGTCTCGTGAACCTCCCCTGGCTGAAGCCAGAGGCTTCCGGG